>JAWWPV010001157.1:0-3046 GCA_033854775.1 Trebonia sp. | reverse complement strand
GTCGGCCGCGGCGATGTCGGCGACCAGCGTCCCGACCTCGGCGCCGGACTGCTCGCGGAGCCGCGCGGCGGCCTTCTCCAGCGACTCGGCGTGGCGGCCGGCGATGACGACGCGGTGGTCGGTGGCCAGCCGCGCGGCGACCGCGAAGCCGATGCCGACCGCGCCGCCGCCGACCAGGGCGGTCCGTGCGCTGATGGTGACCTCCCAGGGACTTGTGCACCGTGTGGTCTCGTGCTCGGTGCGGTACTTGGCTTAGCCTGACCCCTATGAACCCGCGGAACCAACGGTGAGTCCCACCCAGCGGGACAGCGCGCCGGCCGAAAGCGGTCTTGACCGGGCGGCGGCGATCCTCGGCGCCTTCGACGCGGCTCATCGTGAGCTCACCCTGGCCGGGCTAGTCACCCGGTGCGGGCTGCCCCGCTCGACCACCCACCGGACCGCGATGAGGATGATCCAGCTTGGCTGGCTGGAAAAGCCCGGCGACCGGTACCGCGTCGGCAACCGCCTGTTCGAGATCGCGAGCCTGGCGCCCATCCGGCTGGAGCTGCGGGAGGCGGTGCTGCCGTTCTTGCAGGACCTGCACCAAGCCACGAAGATCACCGTGCAACTCGGCGTGCTCGACGGCACCCAGGTGCTGGTCGTGGAGAAGATCACCGGGCACCGGGCCATGCCGATGCTCTCCCAGGTCGGTGGCATGATCCCGGCGTACTGCTCCGCGCTCGGCCGCGCCATACTCGCGTACTCCGAGCCGACGGTCATCGACGCCGCCCTCGCCGGGCCGCTGCACGCCCGCACCGCGCGCACGCTGACGAGCCCGGTCGCCATCGTGCGGGAGCTGACCGCGGTGCCCGAGCGCGGCTGGGCGATCGACCGCGAGGAGGGCAACATCGGTGTCAGCTGCGTCGCCGCGCCCATCTTCGGCCCGCTCGGGGACGTCGCCGCCGCGCTGTCGGTCACCGGCCCAAGCCAGCTGGTCCGGGCCGACCGCATCGGGCCCGCGGTGCGGATGGCGGCCGCCGCGGCGTCCCGCGCCTATACCACCAGCCGCCCCAGGCCCCTGTCTCGTTGAACACGGGCTCGCTAAGCACGGGCCCGCTCAACAAAGTCCCGCTGAGTGAGACCGATCGTTGCCATGGGGGGCGCGCCGCCGCACGCTGTGGCATACCACACGTGCGAATCACGCGGCGTGCGAATCGGAGGAGGCGACGATGTCTCTTGGTGGCGGCTACATGCTCCCCTCGCGCGAAGGGCAGCAGATCGCGGCGATCGGCCTTGGCATCACCATGAAGGCCAACGGCAAGTCGACGCGCGACGCGTACTCCCTGTTCGAGTACGCGATCCCGGCGCGCACCGACGGGCCCCCGGCACACATTCACACGCGCGAGGACGAGTCGTTTATCTGCCTGGCGGGCAAGCTTGACGTGCACCTCGGCGCCGAGGACTTCACGCTTGGCATGGGCGACTACCTGTACCTGCCCCGCGACGTGATCCACACGTTCCGCAACACGTATGACGAGGAGGCCAGGGTCATCTCCGTGGTGTCGCCGGCCGGCCTCGAGGGCTATTACCAGGCCCTGGCGGCCCTGCCGCCCGGTCCCAAGGACATCAGCAAGATGAAGCAGATCATGGCCGACTTCGGCATCATGCTGCAGCTGCCGCCCGAGGTGCGCTGATCATGCGCGTCGGGATCATCGGTGCCGGGGTCGCCGGGCTGACCACCGGCAAGCTGCTCAGCCAGGCGGGGCACCAAGTCGTCATCTACGACAAGGCCCCCGACGTCGGCGGCGTGTGGAGCCGCACCCGCCGGTACCCGGGACTGACCACGCAGAGCCCGAAGGCGCAGTACTCGCTGTCGGACTTCCCCATGCCGCGTGACTATCCCGAGTGGCCGACCGGCGCGCAGGTTCAGGCCTACCTCACGGCGTACGCGAGCCACTTCGGGCTGGAGGCGGCGCTGCGGCTGTCGACCGAGGTAACAGCGGCGGTGCCGGCGCCCGACGGCGGCTGGGCGGTCACCACCGCCAGTGCTGCCGGCCAGGGCACGACCGAGCACGTCGGGGCGCTCGTCGTGGCCAACGGGATCTTCTGCGAGCCTGCCGTGCCGCGCTACCCGGGCGAGCCCGAGTTCACCGCGGCAGGCGGCCGCGTGCTCGCTGGCACGCAGCTACACGACGAGGAACAGGCCCAGGGCAAGCGGGTACTTGTCGTCGGCTACGGCAAGTCGGCCTGCGACGTCACCGTGCCGCTCAGCCGGGTGGCGGAAAGCACCGACGTAATCGCCAGGCACCTGCTGTGGAAGGTGCCGCGGCGCATCGGCGGCTTCCTCAACTTCAAGATGCTGCTGCTCACCCGCATGGGCGAGGCCCTCTTCAAGTACGTGCGGCCGCGCGGCGTCGAGAAGTTCCTGCACGGGCCGGCCAACGGTATGCGCGGCCGGATGATCAACTCGATCGGGACGGCGTCGGTCCGCCAGTTTGGGCTCAGGCGGCTGCGGCTGGTGCCGCCCGGGCGGATGGAAGACATCGTGCGCGGGGCGATCGGCCTGGCCACCGAAGGCTTCTTCGAGGGCGTCGCGGCCGGCCAGATCACCATGCACCCGAATAGGAGCATCGCCCGGCTGCTTGACGACGACGGCACGCCGGCCGCGGAGCTCGATGACGGCACCCGGCTCCCGGCCGACCTCGTCGTGTGCGCGACCGGGTTCACTCAGGGCGTGCCGTTCCTGCCCGCCGACGTGACGCGGCGGGTACTCGACGAGCGCGGCAATTTCCAGCTCTACCGGCAGATCCGCCCTGTCGACGTGCCCGGGCTGTACTTCAACGGGTACAACTCGTCGTTCTTCAGCCCGCTCAACGCCGAGATGGCCGCGCTCTGGATCGCCGCGGACCTTGCCGGCGCGATCAGTCTGCCGGCCCCGGCGGCGATGCGCCAGCAGGTCACCGACCAGCTGGCATTCATGGACGTCGCCACGGATACCCACCATTGCCGTGGCGGGAAGATCATCCCGTTCTCGCTGCACAACGTGGATGAAGTGCTCGGTGACCTC
>JAWWPV010001156.1:0-3710 GCA_033854775.1 Trebonia sp. | reverse complement strand
CTTCTCTGACAAACAGAGAGGATGAGGCGAGGTCGCCCGCTTGACTGCATCACGGGACGTTGCTCTACTAGACAGATCTGAACTCTGCTGCACAGAGGTTCAATCTCGATGGCCCGAGACATCACGCAAGGAGCTCCCGACGCCATGACCGACCTTGCCGGCACCTTCACCGATGTCCGCCGCGGAATGATCCCAGCCCACATCTACAACGATCGCGAGCTGTTCGAGCGGGAGAAGAAGGAGATCTTCGGCCGATCGTGGATCTTCGTCGCACACGAGTCCGAGATCGCCACGCCCGGCGACTACGTGGTACGCCGGGTGCTGAGGGACTCGTTCATCATCACCCGCGACGAGCAGGGCGACATCCGGGCCCACTTCAACATGTGCCTGCACCGCGGCATGCAAGTGTGCCGGGCCGAGATCGGCAACGCATCCCACTTTCGCTGCCCCTACCACGGCTGGTCCTACCGCAACGACGGTCGCCTGGTCGGCCTGCCCTTCCACCAGGACGCCTACGGCGGCGAGGCTGGCTTCCAGCGCAAGGGCCAGCGGCTGCTGCCGGCGCCGAGCCTGGACAGCTACAACGGGATGATCTTCATTTCGTTGGATCCGGACGCGCCGCCGCTGGCCGAGTATCTCGGGGATTTCGCGTTCTACCTGGACTATTACACCAAGCAGAGCCCGAGCGGTATCGATCTGCGCGGCCCGCAGCGCTGGCGGATCAAGGCGAACTGGAAGATCGGCGCCGAGAACTTCGCCGGCGATATGTACCACACGCCGCAGACGCACACCTCGGTCGTTGAGATCGGCCTGTTCCGCGAGCCCAAGGCCGAGAAGCGCAAGGACGGCGCGACGTACTGGGCCGGCAATGGCGGGGGGACGACCTACAAGCTGCCGCCGGGCGACTTCGACGAACGCACCCGCTACGTCGGGTATCCGCAGGAGATGGTCGAGCGGATGAAGAAGACGCTCACTGAGGCGCAGCAGCGGGTCATCGGCGAGGACGGCTTCATGATCTCGGCTGCCACCGTCTTCCCTAACCTGTCCTTCGTGCACAACTGGCCCCGCGTGGCCGACTCCGACGATGTGCTGCCGTTCATCTCAGTGCGCCAGTGGCAGCCGATCAGCGAGAACGAGACCGAGGTGCTGTCCTGGTTCGCCGTTGACGCGGAGGCGCCGGAGGAGTTCAAAGCCCTGTCGTACAAGGCCTATCTGATGTGTTTCGGCTCGACCGGGATGTTCGAGCAGGACGACGTCGAGAACTGGGTGTCGCTGACCAACACCGCCGCCGGCGCAATGGCCCGTCGGCTGCGGCTCAACAGCCGGATGGGCATTCTCGCCGACGGCACCGAAGTGACCCCGGCGCTGAGCGCGGAGCAGTTCCACGGGCCGGGCACCGCGCATACCGGCTACAGCGAATACAACCAACGCGAGCTGCTCACCCGCTGGGCTGACCACCTCGACCGCCCGGCCACCCCGGCGGAACCGCTCGAGGTCGGCACCCTGGCGTCGGGCGGGCAGGCGCAGGTATGACCGCGACCCATTCCAGCCGCTCCGTGCTGGGCACGCATGCGTCGCGTATCGAACGTGCCGGCTCCACGCTGGCCTTCGACGATTCCCGGCACCTGCAGGCCCATCGCTGGCTGGTCGATGAGGCCTGGCTGCTGGACGCGCAGGACTACACAGCCTGGCTGGAGACGCTCACCGACGACATCCATTACCTGATGCCAGTGCGGGTCACCACCGCGCTCGGCGCCGGCTTCGACACGTCCCCCGGCATGGCCCACTTCGATGAGAACAAGTACTCGCTCTCGCGCCGGGTCGCCCGTTTCCTGACCGAACACGCCTGGACCGAAGACCCCCCCTCGCGGCTGCGCCACCATCTGTCCAACGTGCGCACCTTTGCCACCAGCGACGCCGAACACCTTGTCGTGGAGTCGGCCACGTTGCTGTTCCGTAACCGCGGCGACGTCCATCCCGGTTCGCTGGTCTCGGCCGGCCGCGAAGACCTTCTGCGCAACACCGCCGATGGGTGGAAGCTGGCTCGCCGGACGATCCTCGTCGACGAGTCGGTGATGCGCATGCAGAACCTGGCGATCTTCCTGTGAGCGTCTCCTGGCCCGGCGCCGACGAGGACGCTCGTGCCGCGGCGAGCGCCGCCGCCCAGTACGCGGAGCTGCTCGGCCACACCACCGGCGAGCCGCTGCAGGTGGGCAACGAGTTCGCCGAGATCGTCGTACGCCGCGTCGAGACCCGCAACGGTACCCGGCTGCTCGTGGAGTCACCCCGCTCTGGTCAGTGGGTCAGCCTCTGCCCGCTCGAGCTGGAAGCGCTCACCTGGCAGAGCACGGCGACGTTCTCGGCGATGATCGGCAAGCCATTCGACCCGCTCGTCGCCGAGGACGGCGGGGCGGGATGACCGGCTGGCTAGACGATCGACGGGCGCTTGTCGTAGGCGCTGGCTCCGGGATCGGCCGGGCGGTCGTTGGTGCCTTCTGTTCGCAGGGATGCCGGGTCAGCGTGCTCGAACGCGATCCGGTCAAGGCGGCGGCGATCGGCCGGGAGCTGCCGGACGTGCCGGTGACGGTGGGAGACGCGACGACCCGGGCAGCCAACGATGCGGCGGTCGGCGCGGCGGTCGAGGCCTTCGGTGGACTGGACATACTCGTGAACTGCGTCGGTGTCTTCGACTACTACCGCAGCATCGAGGACCTCGACGCCGACGCGCTCGACGACGCCTTCGACGAGATCTTCCGGGTCAACGTCAAGAGCCATCTGCGCTCGGTGAAGGCGGCGCTGCCCGAGTTGAAGCGCTCCGGCCGCGGGGTGGTACTGCTCACCGAGTCCTCGTCCTCCTACTACCCCGGCCGCGGTGGCGTGCTGTACGTGTCGTCGAAGTTCGCCGTGCGGGGTCTGGTGACGGCACTGGCCCACGACCTCGCCCCGGACGTCCGGGTCAACGGGGTCGCCCCCGGCGGCACGCTCGGCACTGACCTGCGCGGGCTGCCCAGTCTGGGCACGGCCGAGCGCAGCTTGGGCGACACGCCGGGCCGCGCAGCCGACCTGGCCGCCCGGGTTCCCCTGCATGTCGCTCTCGACGGCGAGGACCACGCGTGGAGCTACGTGTTCCTGGCCTCCGACCATGCTCGTGGCATCACCGGGGACACCGTGCACCCGGACGCTGGAGCTGGCCTGGCGTTCCCGAAGAAGAGATCCTGAGCAGAGACGAGGACTGACACCACATGCCGAGACTGACCGCCGACGTGGAGCTCTGCCAGGGCTACGGGAACTGCACGACCACCGCTTCGGATGTCTACGACGTCGACGTCGACGGGAAGGTGGTGCTGCTCAGGCAGATCATCGACGACGCTGATCGCTCCCGGGTCGAGGAGGCCACGCGCAGCTGTCCGGTCAACGCCCTGCGCGTCCTGGACCGATGAGCGGCACGGTAGCGGTTGTCGGCTCGTCGGTGGCGGGTGTGCGCACAGCCCAGGCGCTGCGAACCGAGGAGCACGACGGCCCGGTCGTTCTGATCGGAGCCGAGGCCGGACTCCCCTACGACAAGCCGCCGCTGTCCAAACAGTTCCTGGCCGGAACATGGGGCGCGGATCGGATAACGCTGCTCACCGAGGCCGCGGCGCGGGCCGCTGGCATCGAGCTGAGGTTGGGCGTGCCGGCGCAGCACCTCGACGTCGCCGGGCGGGAGGTTC
>JAWWPV010001155.1:0-4207 GCA_033854775.1 Trebonia sp. | reverse complement strand
GCCGGCGCGGCGGTAACGATAGCCGACCCAGGCGGGGCACGGCTCGCGCTGTTCACATGTTCTGCGGCGTCGTCAAGGACACCCTGATGGCCCGGCTCGGCCGCGAGGACGTCGGCCGTGCCCTGGGCCAGCCGCACGTGCGGCCGATGGACTTCACCGGACGCCCGATGAAGGGCATGGTCTTCATCGACCCCGAGGGCCTGCACGGCGACGCGCTGCGGGAGTGGGTCGATGCCGCCGTGCGCCACGCCCGCGGGCTGCCGCCCAAGCCCGTCACATCGGCCGGTCGCAAGCGCCGATGACACCGCGAGAGGACCACGCGAGGCTCGGCACCGGACGGCCTGGTACAGTCCGCGGTTAGCATGAGCGCATGCCATGTGAGCCGATGACCAGGCGCGGACGCGCCAGCCGGGAGCGAATCGTGGAGCGGGCCGCCGAGCTGTTCGCCGAGCGCGGGATCGCGGCGACGACCGTGGATGAGGTGCTGGCCGCGGCGGGGGCCGGCAAGGGGCAGTTCTACCACTACTTCCGCAGTCGGGACGAGCTGGCCGCGGCGGCGGTCGGGTTCCGTTCCGAGCAGGTGGTGGCCGGACTGACGAAGGCCCTCGGGAGCGTGTCGTCGCTGGCGCGTCCTGGTCCGGCTCGGGCCGCCAGGGACAGGCGGTCACAGTGGCGTCAGGGCCAGCCATGAGCGCCACAGCGCAGTGTCCCCATGCATGCTGATGCCCGTGTCCTCGGCCGGCCGACGCCGTAGCAGGGCCAGCAGCAGGTCGGTGGCGGGTCCGGAGACGGTGAGGTCCGCGCCGGCTGGCCCCCCGTGCCAGCGCACGCCCGTGGGGGTGCCGAGGACAGTCCAGGTGTTCTCGGTCAGGTCCTGGTCGGTTGCCCGCAGTGCCAGGGTCGCCCCGGCGGGCAGTGAGCCTGGCCGGCCGAGGGCCTGTTCGTCGGCGAGCCGCTCAAGCCATTCGGAGATGCCGTCGGCGGCCAGCCTGGCGGGCAGCTCGTAAGGGGCCCCGAGCGAGATCGCGGCGTCGGCACGGTGGACTGTTGCCTCGTGCAGCCGCCGCCTGGTCCACCAGGCGGCGGGCTTCGGCCCGGTGAACGTGGACACCTCGGTGCCCGGGCCGATGTCCTGGACCGCCGCGAGCAGGATCCGGGGGCTTTGCGAGAGCCACCCGATCGCGCCCGGAGCGTCGGCGGGCGGCTTGCCGTCTTTGACCAGGCGCGGGTCCAGGCTGGTGTCGGCCCGGTCGGTGATGATCTGGGCGGCCCAGCGGTCGCCTCGCCCGACGTGGCGGAGCAGTTGCAGGAGCGTCCAGCCGGGACAGGTCGGTACCGGCACCGACCAGTCCGCATCCGTCAGTAGCTCGGCTAGTTTCTGATTCTGCCCGGTCAGGGCCGCAGCGTAGTCCACGAATCCTGCCTTTCTGGCTACGGGGACTTGACGAGCCGGACCGGCGGTTAGCCGCCCAGCAGGTCGCCGGCGGCCTTGCCGTGCAGCTCAACTCCGGTTGCCTCCCCAAGGCTACGGTGTCGCCTTGCGGCTGCCGGCGTGCCAGTCCTCCTCTTCTCCGGCTGTGCCGGGCTGAACGCCGAAGCTGCGCAGCTGGGGCCGCCCGCGCAGGCTCCGCTTGAGCTCGGCGAAGCCGGGGAAAGCGGCCAGGGCCGTGACGTGGTCCCAGAGCCGGACGGCGTCCTCTTCACCGGGGAGCCTGCTGATCACCGGGCCGAAGAACGCCGCGCCGCCGGGGGGGCCGAAGTGGATGATCGGCGTGCCGACGTCCCTGCCGGTCAGCGACAGTGCCTCCTCCCCTTCGGCGCGGATCTCGTCGTCCCAGCGCGGGTCCTCGAGGGCATCCGCCAAGACGGCGGGCAGGGCCGCCCTGGCGAGCAGCGGCTCGACGAAGGCGAGGCTGCCCCTGGTGGCGGGTGTCAGCTCTTCGGCGCCGGGACCGTCGAAGATTTCGCCGCTGACCGTCTCGTAGAACGACCCGACGGCGGCCCGGCCGTGCTCGGCCCGGGCCCGCGCGGCGACCCGCAGCAGCCGCAGCCCCGAGGTGTGCCCCTCCTCGTAGCCGGCCGGGAAGTGGCTGTCGTAGTCGACCTGGTCGTTGATCAGCCGCAGGGAGATGAACCGCCAGTCGACGGTGTAGTCCCGCTGCGCGGCGACCATGCGCACCCACTTGCTCGTCAGCCAGGCGAACGGGCACACCGGGTCGAAGTAGAAGCGGACGTCCGTATCGGCCATGCTGCCGTCTCCTGTCATGCTGTCGCCGGCGCGGAATGCTCGCGCAGGTAGCGGACCAGGCCGACGACGTCGTCGGGGACGAGCCGCCCGATGGCGCCGCTTGAGTACACGCTTACCACGACGTTGCCCGCCGGATCGAGCACGAAGTCGGTGGACTGCAGGTACGCCGGGTCCGGGTTGACGAACGCGCCGGTCAGCTCCGCCACGGCGCGGGCGTCGGCACCGTAGCCAACCGGGAAGGTCAGCTTGTGCTTTTCGACCAGCGCAGCGGCGGCCTCGCGGTCATCGACCGACAGCGCGGCGACGCGGATGCCGTTGCCTGCCAGCGCCTGGCTGGCCCGTTCGAAGGCGCGCAGCTGCGCGTTGCAGTACGGGCACCAGGCGCCCCGGTAGAACAGCACGACGCCGAACTCGCCGGCGAACGCGTCCGGCAGGGTGAGGGCCTGCCCGTCGGTGGTGTCGATCGTCAGCCGCGGGAACGGGTCGCCGGGGTTGAGCAGAGGCATCGCGGTTCTCCTTCAGAGTTACTCGCGGCAGTGCCGGACGGGACCGCCTGGTACGTAGGCGTCGCCGCTGCCCGGGGTCTTACCAGTGAATTTCACCGGGGCGCGCTCTGGTAAGACACCGCCACCGCAGGCCGCTAACCCCGTGCAGCCCAAAAGCATTCAGCAGAACGGACGCGGCTTACCGCGTGGCCGTCCCGCTCGCACCGTCAACGTTGAGGAGACTTCGGTGGCAACTGACCTCGCTGGCAGGACCGCACTGATCACCGGGGCCGGACGCGGCATCGGGCGCGCGGTCGCGCTCGGGCTGGCCGACGCCGGCGCTCACGTGATCTTGCTCGCCCGGACCGCCGGGCAACTGGAGGAAACCCGTGCGCATTTGCGCAAGAGCGGCGTGCCCGCGCAGCGGATCCGGGTCGTTCCCGCAGACCTGGCCGACGAGGACCAGCGCGGCCACGCGATGGCGGCCGTGCTCGCGGCGGGCCGCGTCGACATCCTGGTCAACAACGCAGGTACCGTCGAGCCACTCGGCCCAACCGTTGCTATCAAGGCCGAGGACCTGAGGCTGGCCTTCGAGGTCAACGTCGTCGCCCCCGCCGCGCTCACCGCCGCCGTCCTGCCCGGGATGCTCCGGGACGGCTGGGGCCGCGTCGTCAATGTCTCCAGCGGGATCGCCGCCAACCCAGCGGGCATGGTCCGCGGCAACGCTTACGCCACCACGAAGGCCGCGCTCGAAGCGCACACCGTGAACCTGGCCGCCGAACTGCGCGGCACCGGCGTGACCGTCAACGCCTACCGGCCCGGCGGGGTCGATACCGCCATGCAGGCCTGGATCCGCCGGCAGGACCCCGCGCGCATCGGCGCCGCCCTGCACGAGCGGTTCAACCGGAACTACGCCGGAGGCGCCCTCATCACCCCGGAGCACTCCGCCGCCGTGCTACTGGCCCACCTGGCCGGCGATGACACCGGGGCTGTCTGGGACGTCAGCACCGCCCCGGCTGGTGCGTGACCCCCGGCCAGCCGCCCGGCCTCCCCCTCCGGCAGGCGCGCCCCGACGGAGGCGAGGGCGAAGTCAAGCGCAGGTCGAACGCCAGTACCTCACGGCCGTCCACCGCGCCTCCCTGTGTAATCCGTTGCGCTAGCCGTTGCCGACCGCCAGCAGGAGCCCGTTAAAGTCCTCACCGCACGGGCCGCAGGCCGCCAGGTGGGCGGCTACGCCTGGGTAGCGACCGGCCGCGTCCTGCTCGGAGGCGACGAGGTCGACGTAGACGTGCAGGACGGCCATCGCCTCGTCGCAGTCGACGTCGCGCGGGTCGGTCCGCAGGAACCGCTCCAGTCGCTCCAGCTCGCTCACCGCTGCTCCCTACCCGGTTCTTCCTGGTACCCGTTGGCGACCAGCGCCCGGCGGATCTTACGCCGCGCGTCGAAAATCACTGCCAGGTGATCCGGAGAACGT
>JAWWPV010001154.1:0-2739 GCA_033854775.1 Trebonia sp. | reverse complement strand
CTCGGACTAACCGTTAGGGCCATCGACACCGCAGATGCCTGCGTGCGATAGACCGGAGATGGATACTCAAGACGCGCGGTGGGTCACGATGATCGGGAGCTCGCTTGGAACCAGGGTGCTGCTGATCACCGGGCGCACCGAGGCGCCGTCGGCAAGCCGGAGGTGCCAGCGGGCGGCGATCGCGCTCAGCAACAGCATCGACTCGGTCCAGGCGAAGCCCTCGCCGATGCAGTTCCTGATACCTTGCCCGAACGGGAAGAAGGATGCCCGCATGTCGGCCCTGGTGTAGTCGGTCGCCCACCGGTCGGGATCGAAGCGGTCGGGGTCGCGGTGCAGCCGCGCGTCACGGTTGAGCGCGTACGGGCTGAACATGATCCTGCTTCTTGCCCGGAGCAGGTGGCCGCCAAGCTCGACATCGACGAGCGCACGCCGGGGCAGTATCCATACCGGGCTGTACAGGCGCAGCGTTTCGGTGATCACGGCGCGGGTGTAGGGCAGCCTGGCCAGGCTCTCGTAACTGGCGTCGCCCCCGGCCAGCACGAGGTCGGCTTCCTCCTGGAGCCGTTCCTGGATCGGCGGGTGCTGAGCTAGCAGGTAGCAGGCCCAGGCGATGGTGTTCCCGGTCGTCTCGGAGCCCGCGATCACCAGGGTCGTCGCCTCGTCGCGCAGTTGCTTGCTGGTCATCCCGGATCCGGTCTCGTCGTCGCGGGCCCGCATCAGGATCGAAATCAGGTCGCCATGGTCCGCCCCCGCCGTCCGATACCCGTCGATGATGTCTGTCAGCATGGCGCTGAGCCGCCGGTTGGCCGCGCCGAACCGGCGGTTGGACCGGGTCGGTACCCACGCAAGCCCCGGGACATTAGCGGCGATCCCCCTGGCCAGGAGCTCGGAGAGGAGCACGCGCAACAGCCGTTCGATCTCGTCGACCGCCTCGCTGCCGATGTCACTGGAAAGCAGCGTCCTGGTCAGCACGGTGAGCGTGATCGACCGCATCTCGCGGTCGAGGGCGAGCGTCCTGCCATCCGGCCACGCGCTGATGCGCGGCACCGCGACATCCCGCATCGTGCTCATGTAGCGGGCGATCTCCGTGCGGTGGAACGCTGGCTGCATGAGGCGCCGCTGCCGGTGGTGGCTCTCGCCTTCTGACATCACAAGCCCATTGCCTATCAGCCGCTTGGTCCGGCCGAAGTTGAGGCCCTTCTCCAGCTTCCTGGCCTGGCTGACCAGCGCTTGCCTGATGGCGTCCGGGCTGTTCAGCACGTAAACGTGAAACGGCCCGAACCGGATGCGGACCACATCGCCGTGCTCCCTAGCTTGCTGGAGCAGCGCAAGCGGGTCGCGGCCGAACTCCAGCACGTGCCCGAGAACACGCTGCCCGCCCGGCATCACGGGGACGTCACGCGTGACCTCCTGCCTATTTGCCACGGTGATCCTCCTGCCGTCATGCGCCAGGCGCGGAGCACTTCTGCGCCTGCTTCAGCACTGTACTTCTGCCCGGATCGGGGCTCTGACTGTGATCGGCTGTGGTGATGGGCCTTGTTCTGATTGCGTCTGTCCGTCGTGGGCGTCAGCGGGTTGACTGAGCTCACCCAGGTCATCCTCCAGGCCGCGCACGCGACCTGACGACCGCCGTCCTGCAGCAAGGCGCGGCATTCCCGAGATGAAGGAGAACCTGATGCCCGAACCAGAGAAAGTCACGACGATGACCGAGCACGAGGCCGGCGAGGTGAGGCGGGCGAACGCGTCGGGACTTATCCCGGTCATGTTCGTGCACGGCCTGTGGCTGCTGCCCAGTAGCTGGGACCGGTGGGCGGAAGTGTTCGAGTCCGCCGGGTACGTGGCGGTGACCCCCGGCTGGCCCGACGACCCCGAGACCGCCGCCGAGGCCCGCGAGAATCCCGAGGCGTTCGCCGGCAAGTCGATCGGCCAGGTAGCCGATCACTTCGCCGCGATCACCGCATCCCTGGCCCGCAAGCCGGTGATCATCGGCCACTCCTTCGGCGGCCTGCTCGCCCAGATCCTCGCGGGACGCGGCCTGGCGGCCGTGACGGTCGCGATCGACCCGGCGCCCTTCCGCGGCGTGCTGCCCCTGCCGATCTCCGCGCTGCGGTCAGCGTCCGCGGCGCTGGGCAACCCGGCCAACCGGCACCGCGCGGTCCCGCTGACTTACGACCAGTTCCGTTACGCCTTCGCCAACGCCGTGACTGAGGACGAGGCGAAAGAGCTTTACGAGAAGTTCGCCGTGCCCGCCTCCGGGCTGCCGCTCTTCCAGGCCGCCGCCGCCAACCTCAACCCGTGGACCGAGGCGAAGGTTGACACCGGCAATCCCGACCGCGGGCCGATGCTGCTGATCTCCGGTGAGAAGGACCACACCGTTCCGTGGGCGATCACCAACGCCTCCTACCGGCAGCAGAGCCATAACAAGGGCGTGACCGAGATCGTCGAGATGCCGAACCGCGGGCACGCCCTGACCATCGACAGCGGCTGGCGCGAGGTCGCCGACACCGCGCTAGCCTTCACCCAGCGGTTCACCGACCTGCAGCCAGCCGGGATCGGAACCGCGGGTTCCTAGGAGGAGGGCGTCACCCCCGTGGCAATTGACCTGTCCGCGGTAGACGGGCCCGCGCAGCTGATCCGGCGCGCGATCGAGGAACACGGCCAGGTCGACGTCCTGGTCAATAACGTCGGGGCCGTCCGCATGCGGACGGAGGGATTCCTCGGCACCAGCGACGAAGATTT
>JAWWPV010001153.1:0-10850 GCA_033854775.1 Trebonia sp. | reverse complement strand
CTGATCGCCGCCGGGCTGGCCCTGTTCGCCCTCGTTCCGGCAGGCGGCGGGTACCTGAGCCACATCTTCCCGGTGACACTGCTGATCGGCACCGGCGCGGGCCTGTGCTTCCCCGCCTTGATGGCACTGGCCATGTCCAGCGCCACCCCGCAGGACGCGGGCCTGGCCTCTGGCCTGGTGAATACGACCGCCCAGATCGGCGGGGCGCTGGGGCTCGCGGTGCTGGCAACCGTTTCCGCGTCGAGGAGCAACGGCCTGATCGCGCAGCACCACCCCGCGGCGGCCGCCCTGACCGAGGGCTACCACCTGGCCTTCTGGATCGCGTGCGGCCTGGTGGTCGCGGCCGCCGGGCTAGCCGCCGCCGTGCTGCGCCCGCAGCCCAGCCCCCCGTCGGCCGCCCAGCCGACGCCCGAGCTCATCCTGGCCGGCCTAGCCGACTGAAGAGGGAGCAGAGGCGTGTGCGGCGGCCCGTTCCGGGGACGGCCCGCCGCTCCGGGAAATGCAAAACGGCAAAGTTGCCATTTACAATTGGCAACTTTGCCGTGCGCAGCGCCTTGCGGAGTAATGATTGTTGGCAGTGCAGCCCTGCTTGCTCGGGGCTTTGAGCCCTGGCATTTTCTGATTTACGCTATTGCTGGCTGATTGTTATGTCGCCGGCGCCGCTCGTCGCGGTGATCACGTGCGTGGAGGACGTGTTGCGCGGGAGCGTGTCGCTGACCCTGCCCTGGTCGGTGCTTGCCGTGACGTCGTACTGCGTGGGGCCCGGCGGGAGCAGGAGCGTGACGTTACCGCTGTTGGTGTTCACGCGGACGTCGCGCGGGACACTGGTGAACGCGATCTCGATGTCGCCGTCGCCGCTGGAGGCGGTGATCGTGGCCGTCGCGATGCCTGACCCGCCGATGTTGCCGCTGTTGGTGCTCGCGGTGATCGTCGTGGACGTGACCCCGGTGGCCTGAATATTGCCGTCGCCGGACGAGGCCGACAGCGCGGCCGACCTGATGGCGCTCACCTGAATGCTGCCGCTGTCTGTGTTCAGGGTCAGCGGGCCCGACGCGTGGCCGACGGTCAGGTTGCCGTCGCCGGTGGAGAGCTTGACCGGACCCGTGGTGCCGGTGACCGTGGCGTCGCCGCCGCCGCTGTGCGCCGTCAGCGTGGTGACCGTGGCGGGGACGGCGACCGTCGCGTCGAGCTCGCAGTCGCCGGACGGGAACGCGCAGCCGTAGCCGAGCGTGGTGCTGCCGCCCGAGGTGTGCTCGGCGAGCGCGGCGCGAACGACGCTGTACTTGGCGGTACCGGTGAGCGTCGCCTGGCGGGCCGTCGTCGGCTTGATCGTGAGCTGCCCGGTCACGTTCAGGGTCAGGGCCGTGGTGGTCGCCGGGGCGGTGTAGCTGACGGGGTATTTCGCCTCGCCGAGGTTCGCGACCAGGCTGAAGCCGGTAGAGGCGACCAGGGCCAGGCAGACGGGGACGCCGACGATCAGGGCGGCGCGGCGGCCGCGGGTCATCGGGAAGGACGTCGCGGAGATGGCGGCCATCAAGATCAGCTCGTTCCCAGGTAGCGGAGGACCGCGAGGACGCGGCGGTGGTCGCGCTCGGTCGGTGCGAGGCCAAGCTTCATGAAGATGTTGTTGATGTGCTTCTCGACCGCGCCGGGCCCGACGACGAGGGCGGCGGCGATGGCGGCGTTGGTGCGGCCTTCTGCCATGAGGGTGAGCACCTCGCGTTCTCGTGGGGTGAGGTCGCCGAGCGGGTGACGAGTGCGGGCAAGGAGCTGCGCCACGACCTCGGGGTCGAGGGCGCTGCCGCCCGCGGCGACCCGCTGCAAGGCGTCGAGGAACTCGGTGACGTCGGCCACCCGGTCCTTCAGCAGGTAGCCGACCCCGTGGGGGCGGCCGGCGATCAGCTCGGTGGCGTAGCGTTCTTCCACCCACTGGGACAGGACCAGGACGCCGATGTCCGGCCAGCGGTCGCGGACCAGGATGGCGGCGCGCAGGCCCTCGTCGGTGAAGGTGGGCGGCATCCGCACGTCCACCACGCACGCATCGGGCGTGGTGGCGGTCACCGCTCGCAGGAACTCCTCGGCATCGCCGGCGGTGGCGACGACCTCGTGGCCGGCCTCTTCGAGAAGGAGGGTCAGGCCCTTGCGGAGCAGCACGGAGTCCTCGGCGATCGCTATCCGCATGGCAGCACCGCCGAGATGATCGTGGGGCCGCCGGGCGGGGACTCCACGGACAGGGTGCCGTCCACGCCGGCGATCCGGTCGGCGAGGCCGGACAGCCCCGCGCCGCCGGGGTCCGCCCCTCCGACGCCATCATCGCTGATCACGACGTGCAGGGCGCCGCCCGGGCCGGGTCCGCCTTCGACGATCACGCTCGCGTGGCTGGCCCGCGAGTGCTTGGCGATGTTGGTGAGTGTCTCGGCGACGGTGAAGTAGGCGACCGCCTCCACGGCCGGCCGTGGCCGGATCGGCACGTCCACCTGGAGGCTGACCGGCACCGTACAGCGGGTGACGACGCCGGACAGCGCCGCGTCAAGGCCCCGGTCGGTGAGCACCGGCGGGTGCACGCCCCGTACGAGGTCACGGAGCTCGGTGAGCGCGGCCTTGGCCTCGGTGTGCGCCTGGTCGACGAGGGCGGCGGCGCCCTCGATGTCGTCGCCGAACTTCGCCTTCGCGCGGCCGAGTTCCATGGCGAGGGCGACCAGGCGCTGCTGCGCGCCGTCGTGCAGGTCACGCTCCATCCTCGTGCGCTCGGCCTCGGCCGCGTCCACGACCCGTTCCCTGCTCACCTCCAGGTGGGTGACCCGTGCCTTGAGCTCCGCGTCGCGGGGCGGTGACAGGAGCCAGCGGGCGAGGGCGGCGTCGGCGACCCCGAGTCCCCTGGTGAGCGGCGCGGCGGCGAGCAGGATCACCAGGCCAAGGATGGCGGAGATCGCGAGCGGCTTCGGGCCGGAGAAGACGTGCCAGTCGATCGAGGGACCGCCGCCAGGGAGCTCTCCCGCGTACAGCGGCATGGTGAGGCCCACCACGCCCGCGCTCCAGAGCGTGACCGTCAGCGTGAAGGCGACCACGCTGGCCGGCAGGCGGAGCACTGCGTAGCTGATCTCACCCCAGGTCGCGCGGGTCGCCATCATCGACCTGGTGGGCACGATCTTCCGCCAGTAGCCGCGCCTCGGGTCGGTTGGCCAGCGGGGCAGCTCCCGGCCAAGGAGCAGCTTGAACCTAGCGCGCTCGACGGCGGCGAAGGCGGTGGAGAACCGGGTCGTCACGCCGATGACCGGCAGGCCGACGAAGGCCAGGGGCGCGGTGGCGAGGCCGACCGCGAGTCCCGTGACGACGATCGTGAACGAGGCGACCGCGAGGACGAGACCGATCACGTGGTGGACGAAGGCGAGCCAGGTGCGAGCCGACACCAGGCCGCGAATGAGCGACATACCAGCGACGCTAGGCGATGACGGCGGTCCGCTGCTAGACGGTCCGCCCACGGAACCCAGGTTGGGTTAACCCCACCACCGATACGTCGGGTCACACCATGTCGGCGCGGGGTCGTCACGCCGCACTGTTGCATCATGACTACGTTCCTGACATCGAAAGACTCCGCATCCCAGGCCAGGGCGCCCGTCGTCGAGCAGGTCGCCGGCTGGTCCGCCAGGCACCGGATCGTCGTCGTGGTCGGCTGGCTGCTGCTCGTCGCCGCGGCGATAGTAGTCGGCCAGCGCTTCGGCGTGACCAATACCAAGGACTACGTCCCCGGCCAGGCGGGCCAGGCGGAGCGGGTGCTCAACCAGCCAGGCGTCCAGCAGCCCGGCCACGAGTCCGTGCTCATCCACGCGCGCTCCCCCGGCCGTGCCTTCGCCGCCGACCCGCAGATGCGCCAGGCCGCCAAGGACGTCGTCACCGCGCTGAGCAAGCTGCCCGGTGCCGCGGCCGACATCCGCTCGCCGTACACCACCAAGGGCCTGACCAGCGGCGACTCTGCCCTCGTCACGTTCAGCGTGGCGGGGAACCCGACTAATGACGACCAGGCCGTCGTGCCCGCGCTTAACGCGGTCGCCGCTGTCCAAGCCCGGTATCCGGGGCTGACCGTCGCCGAGGCGGGCGACGCCAGCCTCGACCGGGCCACCGGCGCGCTTGTCAGCCAGGACTTCCGGCAGGCCGCGGTGACGTCGGTGCCGGTGACCCTCGTCCTGTTGCTGCTCGTTTTCGGCGCACTGATCGCCGCGGGGATCCCCCTGCTGCTCGCGGGTACCGCCGTGATCTCCGCGATCTCCCTGCTGCCCGTCGCCGGCCACCTGCTGCCCATCGACTCCGTAACGTCCCCGATCGTGCTGCTCGTCGGGATGGCCGTCGGCGTCGACTACTCGCTGTTCTACCTGCGCCGGGTCCGCGAGGAGCGCACGGCGGGCGCGAACACGCAGGACGCGCTGCGGACCGCCGCCCGCACCTCCGGCCGGGCCATCGTGGCCGCGGGCCTCACCGTGATCGGGTGCCTGGCCGGGCTGTTCGTCGCCGGGTTCCAGGCCTTCGACGGGATCGCGATCGGCACCATGATCGTCGTCGCCCTCTCCGTCCTCGGGTCGCTGACCTTCCTGCCCGCGCTGATCTCCCTCCTGGGAAAGGCCACCGACAAGCTCCGCGTGCCGTTCCTCGGGCGGCGGCAGGCGACCGCCCGGCCGTCCCGGCTGTGGCACGCCGTCGTCACCGCGGTCACCCGCCGTCCCCTGGCGCTCGGCGGCCTCGCGGCCGTGGCGCTGCTCGCCCTCGCCACGCCGCTGCTTGGCCTGCACCTGGCGGACCCCGGCGTCGACTCGCTCCCCGCGTCCGTGCCCGTGGTCCGCACCCTCGATCAGATCCTCACCGCGTTCCCCGGCGGCCCGGCGCCCGCCGAGGTCGTCGTCACCGGCGGCAACCTCACCGGGCCGCCGCTCACCTCGGCCCTCACGGCGCTGAACCACGCGGCCGCCGCGAGCCACGGGGTCATCCGCGAGCCGATCACCACCGCCACCTTCTCCGGCGGTCACGTCATGGTCGTCAGCGTCCCCCTGGCAGGCAACACCGCGGACGCCGCGTCGAATAGCGCGCTGGTCACGCTGCGCGACCACATCCTGCCCGTGACCCTCGGGAAGGTGCCGGGGATCAGCTACGCGGTCGGCGGTAGCACCGCGAGCACCTTCGACCTCGACCATCAGCTCGGCGTCACCGCGCCGCTGGTGTTCGCGCTCGTCGCCGTGCTCGCGTTCGTCCTGCTGATGATCACCTTCAGGTCGCTCGCCATCCCCGCGTTGTCGATCCTGCTCAACCTGCTCTCGGTCGGCGCGGCCTTCGGGCTGATGACGCTGGTCTTCCAGCACGGCCTGCTGCACGGCTCGCTCGGCTTCACCCCTTACGGGGGCATCGTGCCGTGGCTGCCGCTGTTCATGTTCGTCCTGCTGTTCGGGCTGAGCATGGACTACCACGTGTTCATCCTCAGCCGGATCGCCGAGCTGCGGCGCTCGGGGAAGTCGGCCAGAACCTCGATCGTCGACGGGATCTCGTCGAGCGCCGGCGTCGTGACCAGCGCCGCCGCGATCATGGTGGCCGTGTTCTCCATCTTCGCCACGCTCGCCGAGATCGAGTTCAAGCTGTTCGGCGTCACCATGGCCGCGGCCATCCTCATCGACGCGACGATCGTGCGCGGGGTGCTGCTGCCCGCCGGGCTGTCCTTCCTTGGCGACCGGGCCCTCCTCGGCGACCGGGCCTGGCGGGGGCCTGGGAGAGTAAGCCGCAACCGTTCGGATGATCGCAAGGCGGTACCGCCTCCGGCCTGACAGCGGGCGGTGACCGTCACCCGGGCAGGCCGAGACCGTTCGGACTGCCCGGGTCAGGCCTTGCCGGGGCGGGCCTGACCGCCGGATGGGACGGTCACCCCCGATCCTGGATAACAATGGTGAGTGTGACCAACGGCGCGGAACGCGACATCGTGAGCGGGACACCCGAGCTCTCGGTGTCCATGCTCACGGTGCGCTTTGGCGCGCTCACCGCGCTCGAGGGAGTCAGCCTCGCGCTGCGCGCCGGCGAGGTGGTGGCCCTGGCCGGGGAGAACGGCGCGGGCAAGACCACGCTCATCCGGTCCGTCGCGGGCGACGTCACGCCGGCGTCCGGGGTGATCCGGGTGGGCGGGCAGGCCGTCGCGCCCGTTCCCACCGTCGCCGCGAAGCTCGGGGTCCGGGTGGTCTGGCAGGACCTGTCACTGGCCGACAACCTGGACGTCGCCGCGAACGTGATGCTGGGCAACGAGCGGCGCAGGCACCTGTTCTCCGAAGTGGCACTGCACAAGGACGCGGCCAGTCTGCTGATGAGGCTCGGCATCCCGCTGCGAGACACCACGCGGCCCGTCAGGATGCTCTCCGGCGGGCAGCGGCAGATGGTGGCGGTCGCGCGGGCGATGGCGCACAACCCCAGGATCCTGCTGCTCGACGAGCCGACGGCGTCCCTTGGCGTGCGGGAGGCGGAGCTCGTCGAGCGGCTGATCACCCGGCTGCGCGCGCAGGGCACGACGATCCTGCTGTCCGGGCACGACACGGAGCTGATGTTCCGGCTCGCCGACCGGATCGTGGTGCTGCGGCACGGGCGGGTGGTCACCGAGGTCCTGCCAAGCGAGGTGCGCCCGGACGACGTGGTGGCGCTGGTCTCCGGCCAGCCGGTCGACTCCTCCGCGCGCCGCCAGCTCACCCGGCTGCACGGGCTCGCGGGGCGGCTCGTCGCCGCTGACCCGTCCTCGTCGCTCTCGCTGATCCTGTCCGCGCTCGGCGCGGCGCTCGGCAGCGAGCGGCTGGCCATTCACCTGCCAGAGGACGGCGCCCTCGTGCGGGCCGCGTCGCTCGGCATGCCAGAGGCGCTGCTGACCGCCTGGGAGCGGCTGCCCTTCGGGGCGGCGGGCGGCCCCGTCGGCCTCGCCGCCATGCGGCAGGTGCCGGTCATCGAGGAGAACCTGCGGGCGGGCGGCGGCTCCTGGCAGGTCTTCGATAACCTGGCCCGCCCCGCGAAGGTCGCCAGCTCCTGGTCGGTGCCCGTGCTCGGGCCCGGCGGGCTGCTCGGCGTGATCACCGTGTTCCGAGCGATGCCAGGCAAGCCGCGGCGGGACGACCTGGACCTCGCCGCGCTCTACGCCGGGTACGCGGCAAGCGCCATCGAGCGGGACCGGCTGCTGGATGAGGTGACGGCGCGCAACCGGCTGCTTGAGACGATCAGGGAGATGCTCCAGACCCTGGCGGGCCCCGTCCCCGTCGAGGCGGCCCTGCGCATCGCCCTCCAGGCCCTCAGGCACGGCCTTGGCGCGGACGAGGTGGTGCTCGTCGCCGCGGAGCAAGACGGCGCTATGCTGTGCCGCGGCTACTCGAGCGCGCCAGTTGACTCGAGGAACGGCGACTGGCGGGATGGCGCCGGCCATCCGGCGGGCACGGGGGTCAGGGGTCACGGCGGCGGCGAACTGGCCGTGCCCGAGGCGACCCTCGCGGCGGTCAGCGCGGTACTCGACCGGGCGGACCCGGACGGCGTCGCGGTCACCAGCCAGGCCAGCCTTGGCACCCTGCGCACGGGAGGCGGCGCTGGCAGCGGCAGGCACCTGTCGGTCACCTTCGCCGTGCCCGACGGGCGGACCGTGCTGCTCGCCGGCTGGCAGGACGGCACCCGGCCGGACGACGCGACCGACCTCCTGGAAGACGCGGCGAACTCGCTGCGGCTCGCGCTCGAGCGCGAGCGGTCGTTGCACGCACAGCAGGAGGCGATGGCGCTGCGGCAGTCACGCGAGCTCCAGCGGACGTTCCTGCGCAGGCTCAGCCACGAGCTGCGCACCCCGCTCACCGCGATCACCGGCTACGCGACCAGCCTGCTCCAGCAGGACGTCACCTGGGACGCGGACTCGCAGCAGCGGTTCCTTTCCCGCATCGCGGCCGAGTCCGCGCGGCTCGGCCGCCTGGTCAACGACCTGCTCGACTTCTCCACGATCGAGTCGGGCATCCTGCGGCTCAACAGCGACTGGTGCGACATCCCGCTCGTCCTCGACGCGGCGGTCGCCGTGCTCCCCCCGGATGCCGCGTCCCAGGTCACGGTCACCGTGTCGGCCAGCACTGGCGCGAGCGGGCTGCCCGCCATCTGGGCCGACCACGACCGGCTTGAGCAGGTGTTCGTCAACCTCCTCGGCAACGCGCTCGGCCACAACCCTCCGGGGACGAAGGTGGTGGTCAGCGCCGCGGCCGACGGCCCGGGGGCGGTGACCGTGCGGGTCGCCGACGACGGCGAGGGCCTGCCGCCGGAACTGGCCCGCGCCGTCACCGAGGCGGCCGGCCAGCGCGACCCTCGGTGGCACGACGTCCTCGCCTCCGGCATCATCCGGCCTAGGCGGCGCGGCTCGGGCGCGGGGCTCGGGCTGTCCATCGCCAGCGGGATCGTGGCGGCGCACGGCGGCAGCCTTGAGCTTGAGCCGACGGAGCGCGGCACCTGCTTCCTGATTACGCTACCGGTAGAGAAGCCAGTGACCATGTCCGTTGGCGCGCCGGCCGGCAAGCCAGTGCTGTCCGACAAGCCAGTGGGCGCGCCGGCGGCAACGACACCACCCCGTGGAGTGAAGGCACGTGACTGAGCCCGCCATACCGACCCGCGTGCTCATCGTGGAGGACGACCCGAACATCGTTGACCTGATGAGGTCGAACCTGGCGGTGCGCGGCTTCGACACGCTCGTGTCATTCGACGGGAGCAAGGCGCTGACGCTGCTCGAGACCGAGGAGCCCGACATGGTGCTGCTCGACCTGATGCTGCCCGAGGTTGACGGGTTCGAGCTGTGCAGGCAGATCCGCGAGCGGTCCAACGTGGCCATCATCGTGGTGTCCGCGCGCGGCGGCGAGCGGGACAAGGTCACCGCGCTGAACATGGGCGCCGACGACTACATGACCAAGCCGTTCGGCATCGAGGAACTCCTCGCGCGCATCCTGGCCACGCTGCGGCGGACCAGGCCCGCCGATGCGGTCACCGAGGCGGCCCCCTCGGTCATCACGATCGGCGACGTTGAGATCGACCTCGTCGGCCAGCTGGTCCGCCTCGCGGGTGAGGAGGTGCACCTCACGCCGACTGAGTTCGCGCTGCTGCGTGAGCTCGCGCTCAACCGGGGCAAGCTGCTGTCCCGGGCCCACCTGCTGCGCCGGGTGTGGGGGCGCGGCTACGAGACGGAGACGGAGTACGTCCGGGTGTACATCAGACGGCTGCGGGCTAAGCTCGAGCAGCCGGGCGGCCCGCCGCTGATTATCACGCAACCGCGGGCCGGCTACAGAATCGCCGGCGAGTGACGAGCTACCAAACGCGATGCTGTTGTACTGTACCGCAAGCGGATAGTGTCTGCCAGATTAACGCGGGGGAAACAATAAAGTCACAAATTGGTCTCGAAGAGTACCGAGGCTACGCTGCGACGATCCGCGCATTAACGCTTTTTTAACCGTTTTACGAAAGTGTTAACGGGAACGTTTCTCTGCGCACATCTAGCATTTCCGCCAGTGGCCCGGCCAATTGTGACCGGGTTATACGGATCTGGTCTCGCACATGCCGTATGTGGCATGTCTGAGTGAATGAGCGAGGTACACCGTTGTATTCCGTATCAGCACGAGCCGGCCTCACTGCGGCCGCCGCGTTGGCCGCGGTGCTCGTCGCCGCCGGCTGTAGCAGCTCGAGCAGTTCGAGCAGTAGCTCCACCCCGGCGACGGGCACCAGCTCGACTCCCGCCGCGACCTCGTCGGGCAGCACGAGCGGCGCGTCGATCTCGGCCAGCGACCTTAACAACACCTTCTCCGCGATGGCTGGACTCAAGTCGGTCGCCTCCGCGGGCAAGGGCTCGGTCACGGTGATCCTCCCGGACACCGTCTCCTCTACCCGGTACGTCGAGTTCGACGCGCCTTACCTGAAGCAAGCCTTCACCACGGCCGGCCTGTCCTCCTCCGATCTGACCGTGGAGAACGCGCTCGGCCAAGACGCGACGCAGCTCAGCATGGCCCAGTCGGCCATCACCAAGGGCGCCAGCGTGCTCGTCGTCGACCCGCTCGACTCCGGCGTCGGCGCGCACATCGAGTCGCTCGCCAAGTCGCACGGCGTGGCCGTCATCGACTACGACCGGCTGACGCTTGGCGGCACCCGCTCGTACTACGTCAGCTTCAACAACGTCAAGGTCGGACAGGTCATGGGCCAGGGCCTCGCGTCCTGCGTCACGGCCTGGGGCGTCAAGACCCCCAACGTCATCGTGATGAGGGGCGCGCCCACCGACAACAACGCGACGCTGTTCGCCCAGGGGTACGACGGCGTGATGGCCCCGTTCTTCTCTTCCGGCAAGTGGAAGGACGTGTCCAACCCGGCAGGGACGTGGACCCCGTCGGTCGCGCTGTCTGAGTTCCAGCAGCAGTACACCGCGCACAAGAACATCAACGCGGCGCTCATCCCGAACGACGAGAACGGCGCCCCGATCATCCACTACCTGCAGGGCCAGGGCGTGAAGGCGAAGACCTTCCCGACCACCGGCCAGGACGCCACGCTGACCGGCCTGCAGAACATCCTGACCGGCTACCAGTGCGGCACGGTCTACAAGCCGATCTACGAAGAGGCCCAGGCCGCCGCCGCGCTCGCGCTCTACGTGCGCGCCGGCCAGACGCCTCCGTCGTCGCTGGTGAACGGCTCGACCCAGGACACCACGGCCAAGGTCAGCGTGCCCTCGGTCCTGCTGAACCCGGAGTGGGTCACCACGGCTAACATGAACTCGACCGTTATCGCGGACAAGTTCGTGCCAGCCAGCCAGCTGTGCGCGGGCTCCTTCGCGAGCGCCTGCACGGCCGCCGGCA
>JAWWPV010001152.1:0-4107 GCA_033854775.1 Trebonia sp. | reverse complement strand
GACCAGCAGCGCGAGGCCGCCGAAGAGCGCGGTGAGCACCCACGGGTTGGTCCAGCCCATCGGATGGCCGCCGTAGGGAAGCAGCCCGTAAGTGATGCCGACCAGGATGGCGATCAGGCCGGCGCCGAACAGCAAGTTGCCCCACCAGTCCATCTGCGCGTGCCTGCGCACCCCGATGTCATGCAGCATGAAGTACGCCCACAGGGTGCCGAACACACCGATGGGGGCCGAGACGAGGAAGATCAGGTGCCAGTTGATCGGGGCGAGCACGCCGCCGAGGATGAGGCCGATGAACGACCCGGCGATGGCCGCGATCGAGTTCACGCTGAGGGCGGTGCCGCGCTGGTTGGCCGGGAACGCGTCGGTGACGATGGCGGCGGAGTTGGCGAACAAGAACGCGCCGCCGATGCCCTGCACGACCCGCCAGACGATCAGCCACATCGCCCCGTCCGCGCCGTGCATCCACGTGACGGTCAGGAAGATCGAGGCCACGCTGAAGACCGCGAAGCCCAGGGTGTACATCCGCACCCGGCCGAACATGTCGCCGAGCCGGCCGAACGACACCACCAGCACCGCGGAGACCACCAGGAACCCCATGAACATCCACAGCAGGTAGCTGGTATTCCCGGGACTCAGCGGGTCCAGCCCGATGCCGTGGAAGACGTCGGGCAGGGCGATCAGCACGATCGACTGGTTGATCGTCGCCATCAGCATGCCAAGCGTCGTGTTGGACAGCGCGATCCACTTGTAGTGCGGTCCGAGCGCACGGCCTGCCTGCGCTGGCGCGCCTGCCACGTCAGGATTAACCGTCATGGGCGGACATGCTCCCCACCTGAGACCCCGGTACTTGCTGATCCTCAACTAACAATGACAGACGAGGCCACATCCGCGCCCCCTAAGCCCAGGCGGTGATTTTCACGCCTGCGCCTCCATCGCGTGCCTATAGATGAGCAATCGCACCCCGGCAAGTGCCAATATTCCATAGTATTGACTTCCGCTCTGACGTGAACTGCCCTCGCTGGGGGGACCGTGCGCTCGCCGCGTTCCCGTCGCCGGTCACCGAGCCAGATACTTGGTTCGGCATCCAGCAGCGCCGCATACGGCACGGCACCTGGCTCGGCAAGGAGGTCTCGCATGACTGCGTGGACAGTACCCAGCTACGCCGAATGGTCGGTGCCTGGCTACACCGAGGAACGGGTGCTCGGGCACGGGGTATCCGGCCGGGTCGTGGCCGCGGTCAACGACGCAACCGGCCAGCGCGTGGCGATCAAGTACCTCCGCGAGAACCTGGTTCGCGACGCCGGGTTCCTCGGAGAATTCCGTTCCGAAGCCGAACGGCTGGTGTCCCTTAACGCCCCGCACATGGTACGGGTGTTCGATTACGTGGAGCAGCCTGGCGAGGGTGCGGCCATCGTGATGGAGCTGGTTGAGGGGGTCCCGCTGCATGAGATGCTCGCGCGCCGCGGACCGCTCGGCGCCGCGGCCGCGCTCGTGGTTCTGAAGGACCTGCTGCTCGCGCTGGCTGGCGCGCACTCGCATGGCCTCGCTCACCGCGACGTCAAGCCGGAGAACGTGCTGATCGACGCCAGGGGCTGGTGCACGCTGACCGACTTCGGGGTGGCGGTGAAGACGGACAAGCAGATGCACGCCCCGGGCACGCCGGAGTACATGGCGCCGGAACTGTGGCACGGGGCGCCGAACGTCCCGGCGACCGACATCTACGCCGCGACCGCTGTCCTGTGCGAGAGCCTGGCCGGCAAGCCCCCGTTTTCCGGGCGGGCGGACCGGCTGCGCGACCACCACGAATCCACGCCGGTGCCGGTTGACGAGTTCGACCCGCCGCTCCAGGACCTCATCGCCTGGGGGCTGGCCAAGGACCCGGAAGCCCGGCCAGGGAACGCGATGTCGTTCGTCAGCGAGCTTGAAGCGCGCGCGGCCGCCGCATACGGGCCGCACTGGGAGGACGAGGGCCGGCGTGAGCTCGCCGGGCGCGAGGCCGAACTGCTGCCGGTGCTTGAGGGCGGGGCAGGCGGCGGCTCCACGCGGGTCACCCGGCTTGCCCGGCGCAAGATGCTGACCTTCGTGCCGGTCGCGGCCGTCGCGGTGATCGCGCTCGTCGCGGCGGGCGCGGTCGTGCTGTCGAAGACGTCCGGCGACCAGGTCCAGCTGAACAGCGTGTCCGCCACGGCGGTCGACGCTCAGATCACCGTGACGCCGCCGGTGGTGCACTCCAAGTGCGCCACACCGGCCACGTTCGCCTTCACCGGCTCGATCACGGACTCCCAGCCGGGGCCGCTCTCCTACCAGTGGCAGTACTCATCGGGGAAGCAGGGCCCGGTGAAGACGCTGAACTTCACCGCGGCCGGGCAGCAGCAGGTGAGCGGCGGAACCGTCACGACCAGCACGGCGGGCGAAGGGTGGGCACAGCTCAGGCTGCTGCTCAACCCCGGCAGCACGACCTCGGACCAGGCCACCTACCAGCTGCTGTGCAGCACCGCAAACAGCGGCATAGCCGTGTCGGCGGCGGTGAAGCCGGCGGCGCAGACCTTCTCCTCATGCTCAGCCCCGCACCCGACCCTGACCGCCACCGGCACGATCACGAGCAAGAACGCGGGAACGGTCAGCTATTACTGGGCGATGTCCGACGGGGAGCGTACCAAACCGGACTCGGCGACCTTCGCTTCCGGCGGCACGCAAGTCGCGGACGCGCTGACGTTCCAGGTGTGGGTGCCCGCGACCGGGAACGTGGTGCTCGTGGTGACCAGCCCGGCCGTCACGAAGTCCAAGCCGGCGGCGTACACGGTATCCTGCGGGCCCGCGGCCGCGGCAGTTGCGGCGGCTACCCAAGGTTCCGCGACATCGTTGGCGAGCCCGAGAGCCTCGACCGCGGCGCCGACGTCCGCCACGACTTCGTCGGCGCCGGCGCCCACGACCAGCAGCCCCGCCCCGGCGCCGACCACCTCGTCCCCGGCCCCGGCACCAACGACGGCGAGCCCCATCTTGTCGCTGCCTCCGCCGACGCTGCCTGCGACGCCCACGCCGTAACCCGGAAGCACCTGAGCGGACACCGCCCACACCGCAACACAGCAGCCCATTCCGCGCGATATCGCAGGCCAGTTTCGCAGCGCCGATTCCATTCTGCTTCCAGGTGCCAGGAGTCCCGCGACCGGGCGGTGACGCCTACGACATCTTCACCCGAGCGGCACGCCGGGGGTCGCGGAACCGGCGAGCCAGTCCGCGCCTTCCCCGTACAGCAGTTCCACCTCGGGGCCGCGCAGGCCCGGCAGGCCGCGCAGTACCCGCTGGCCCTGGGCCTCCTGCACGTACCCAAGGTGCCGGTACCCGTACGGGAAGGAAGCAAGCTTCGCCTGGTCAAGCTTGAGTGACGCGGACGGATCGACCACATCGAGCCGGTCCTTCTCGTAGATCGGCTGGCGGCGCACGATTCCCCAGCGCCCGTCGCGCAGCTCAAGGAAGTCGTAGAACCGGCCGGAGCAGGTCACGTCCGCCTCGGTCCCGTCGATGGTGGCCCGCTGCTCGATCTTCATCTTGGTCTGCGCGATGGCCCGGTTCCCGGCGATTTCGCAGCTGAACCCGCCGAGGAAATGCGCGATGCTCACGCCGTGCTCGAAGCCGGACCGGCTGACGGCGATGAACTCGGTGTACGGCCCCTGAAACCAGGTCGCGGTCATCCAGCCGTCGTCGTGCCAGACCCGCGCGAACTCTTCCCACCGACCCGAGTCTCGTAGCACGACCCAGTCCTCGACCACCTTTCGGATCGCCGCCGCCGCGAAGTCAAATTCACCGCTCACGCCACACATCCTCCCCTTGACCCGCGCTTAAAGACA
The DNA here is from genome assembly GCA_033854775.1 of Trebonia sp. GTDB lineage: Bacteria > Actinomycetota > Actinomycetes > Streptosporangiales > Streptosporangiaceae > Trebonia. The sequence continues at coordinate 259 of JAWWPV010001152.1, read as the reverse complement.
ACCTGCCTGGCAACGGCGGGCCGAGAGGCGGTTCGCCAGCCTGCCGCGGCCTGCTTGCCTCCGTCTTAGGCGGCGTTCTGGGCGGGTGGGGCGTGGCTGTAGAGGATTTGCTTGCCGTCGGGGCTGCGGGCCTCGGTGGTGCCGTCGGGGTGGAGGGTGAGCTGCCAGCCGTGGCGGTGGATGCAGACGTCGTGGTGGTACTGGCAGAGCAGGACCAGGTTTTCTAGGGAGGTCTCGCCGCCGTCTTCCTTGTGGCGCA
>JAWWPV010001151.1:0-6002 GCA_033854775.1 Trebonia sp. | reverse complement strand
GGGGAGCTCTCGCTGGTCGGCCCGCTGGCCACGGCCAGCCTGGCCGCGCTGCGTTTCGATACGGCGGTGCTGAGCTGCTGCGGGCTGGCTGATGGTCAGGTGACCGCTCACGACCTGGGCGACGCCGAGGTGAAGCGGGCGATGAGAGCGGCGGCGTCGAGGACGGTGCTGGTGGCGGACGGCTCCAAGTTCGCACGATCGGCAACGGCGGTGGTCTGCGCTGCGTCGGAGGTGGACGTGGTGGTGACCGACAGCTCGGTTCCCGCCGATACGGCCGCCGGGCTGCGAGGTTGCGGTGTCGAAGTCCTCCCTGTCTGAGAGCAGGTTTCCGCGAGAACCGATGACGAGGAGGCAATGCCCATGGCGTGGCTGCTGTGCGATTACGGAGAGGTCCTCGCGCTGGCACCATCTGCCGCCGATCGCGGTGCGCTCGAGTCAGAAGCGGGGACCGGCGGACCCGGCTTCTGGGCCGGCTACTGGCAGCACCGGCCCGCTTACGATCGCGCTGACGTCGACACCGCCCGGTACTGGACCCAGGTCCTCGGCCATGCCCCCGGGGCGGCCCGCCTGCGCCGGATCGCGGAGCTCGACACCATCATGTGGAGCCGCCCCGATCAGTCCTCCCTCGACGCCGCCGCCGGCGCCGCCGAGCGGGGCGTAAAGCTAGCGCTGCTGTCCAACGCCCCCGCCCGGCTCGCCGGGCAGCTCGACCGGCTCCCCTGGCTGGCCCCGTTCTGTCCCCGCATCTTCAGCGGCAACGTCGGAATGATCAAGCCCGAGCCGGGCATCTACGCCCTTGCCTTGAAGGCGCTGCGCGCGGCGCCGCAAGACGTCACCTTCATCGACGACCGCCTGGAGAACGTCCTCGCGGCGCGCAGGGCAGGCATGCGAGCCACGTTGTTCACCAGTTCCAGCCAGCTCGCGGGCCCCGCAGCGCCCGGGACCGTTCCGGAGGGCGCCGGCCAGTGACCGCCACCCTCAGCCCGGCCAGCACGGACCGCCGGTTCGACCTGCTCGGTCTCGGGACCTTCGTCATCGTCGGCCTGCCCGACGGGATGCTGGGCACCGCCTGGCCGGCGATGCGCCACACCTTCGGCGTGCCGGTCGGTGACCTCGGCCTGATCCTGCTGGTCAACACCATCGGATCGGTCGTCGTCGCCGCGTTCGTCGGGCGGCTCATCCAGCGGCTCGGCGTCAGTGTCCTGCTCGCCGTGGCCGGCTCGTGCGCGGCTCTCGGCGGCATCGGCTACGTGGCAGCCCCCGGACTGTGGCTCATCCTGGCGATCGGGCCGCTCCTGGGGGCTGCTGCCGGGATGATGGACGGCGGTCTTAACACCGCCATCGCCCTGACCGGCCGGCGGCGCCTGCTGAACCTTCTCCACGGCTTCTACGGCATCGGCAGCGCCGTCGGCCCCCTCGTCGTGACCGCGGCGATCCTGGCCGGATCGTGGCGGCCGGCCTACCTGCTCCTCGTCGCCCTCGACCTCACCGCCGCCGCCCTGTGGGCCCTGCATCACCGCCGGATTCCCGCAACCGGCGCGGTTCGCGCTCCCACCGGAGACGGCGCCGGCCAGAGCACCGACCTGGCAGCGACCTGGTCCCGTCGGCGCGTCGTGTCCGTCGTGACCCTGGGATTGATCGTGTTTTTCCTCTACACCGGCCTCGAAGTCAGCGCAGGCCAGTGGGAGACCAGCTACCTTCGGGGTCACCTGGATATGTCCGCGTCCAGTGCCGGGCTCGCCGCCTTCGGCTACTGGGGTGCCCTCACCGCCGTACGGATCGGGCTCGCCCTTCCGGCCAGGCCCGTCTCTCTCCGGCGCGTGATCGGCTGGGGCATGGCTGCCAGCGTCGCCGCCGCGGCGCTCATTTGGTGGCAACCCAGCACCGCGGCCGTCGTGGCCGGGTTCGTTATCCTCGGCGCCGCCCTCGCCGGGGTCTTCCCGGCCCTCATCGCCACCACCCCGCAGCGGATCGGAGACCAGCGAGCCCGGCACGCCATCGCCTGGCAGGTCGGTGCCGCCGCAGCCGGCGGATCCGGCATCTCCGCACTCATCGGCCTCCTCATCGACACCACCAGCCTCGCCATCGTCGGCCCCGCCATCCTCACCCTCGCCCTGCTACTCGTCCTGGCGAACTCAGCCCTAACACGACTCGCCCCCATCCCCGTCCCAGACGGCCCCCGCCAGTAAGGAGAACCCCGGCCTGGAAGGCCGTGCCAATGCCCCTTGCCGCGGCGGCCGCCGGCGCTGGCGATCAGTACCGCGCTCCGCAGCCAGGACCGCTTGCGCGCAAGCGCCCCTGATCAGCAACCCGTTCGCCTACTCGACATCCCGAGGGACCCGCCTTGTCACCAGGACTCGCCGCCGACGTCGCCGCTACCCCGTCCGCGGTGCGCACTGTGTGGCACTCGCCGCTCTACCGCGGCGCGACCGCCGCGCTGTTCCTGTCCGGGCTGGGCACCTCCGCCGCAGCCCCGCAGATCACGCTGTTCCTCGTCGACGACCTGCACGCCTCGTTGACCACGGCCGGCCTGTACTACCTCACGAACATTACCGCCCCGGTCGCCGGATACCTCATCGGCGCCCGCTCGGACCGCACCGGAAGACGGCTCGGGTTCTTTCGGCTGTGCGCCCTGGCCGGATTCCTGGGCTGGTGCGCCGTGGCCGCGGCCAACCAGCTGTGGATGCCGTTCGTGATCAGCGCCCTCGTCCTGGCCTTCGCCGGCGCCGCCGGCTCGCAGCTGTTCGCCGCGGTCCACGACGACCTGCAGGCCTCCGCGAGCCCTGTCGGGGACGGTGTCATCTCGATCGTGCGGATGGCGCTCACCGCCGGATGGATCGTCGGCCCGGTCGCCGGCTCACTGCTGGCCACCGCCGCCGGCCCGCGGGCGATGCTCGCGGCCACCGGAGTGTGCACCCTGGCGCAGATCGTCCCGGTGGGCTTTTCGCGCGCCCGCCCGACCCGGCCCGGCGCGCGCAGCACGGTCGCATCCGAGGCTAAGCCCGAGCGCCCTGCGGGGCGCCCGGGGCTGCGGGTCATGCTGCCCCTGCTCACCTTCACCGGGTTGTACGTGTTCGTCTATGCGGGAGAGCCGATCAAGTACGGCTATCTGACGATCTACATGCACAACGACTTGCACCTGCCGACCGCGGTCAGCGGCGCGGTCATCGGTATACAACCCCTGATAGAGCTGATCCTCATGCCGGTGGCCATGGTCGTCGCCCGCCGAATCGGCATGATGCGCCTGATGGTCCTCGGTGCCGCCTTCGGCGTCGGCGCGAACCTCTGCTTCGCCCTGACCGGCAACGCCGTCGGCATGTTTGCCGGGCAGATACTCATGGGCGGTGTGTGGGGCGTGTTCGCCGCACTGGGAATCATCGTCGCCCAACGCCTGCTGCCCCAAGCGGTCGCGACCGCCTCGGCTATCTTCATGAGCTCGACCGCCATCGCCAGCGCCCTGGGCGGGCTGACCGGCAGCGTGGGCGCGGACCTGCTCGGACTGCCCCACGTGTTCCTCGCCCCGGCCCTCTACGGCCTGATCGCCACCGGCGGCATCGCCGTCATGAGCCGCTCCCGACACGGCGTGAGCTAACCATCCGCCCGGCGAAAGCCTCGTCCCGGCCGCCGCGCGCAGGGGGCGGCCAACGGCGAGGGACCTCGTTGCCCGTCCCGGGTTGCTTTCCGGCCACGGTCCGAAGCAGCATCGGTCGCATCCACCACCTTGGAGGTTCCGGAACGGGGTACGTGGCTCGCCTCCCTGGAGCTGCCGGCGGTCTATCGCGAGGTCATCGACGACGCCCTGGCGCTGATGGACGCCCTGCAGTAGCCCATCGACCGGCTGGACCAGGAGGTCCGCCAGCGGGCGAAGGCGCGCCCGCGCGTCGAGGTGCTTACCCGACTGACGGGCGCTTCGCGAGTACGTGAAGCATTGCGACGGCCACCGGCCGCACCAGTCCCGGCGCCAGTACGAGACCAGCCCCGGCCCGGCGCCCGCCGAGGTCAACTGCTACGGGGTCCGTCGCCCGCAAGGCGTAGCGTCTTACGGCACGGTGACCCCCTGCAGGACGACGGGCCCGAGAGTCGGGTCGAGCTCGGTGTCCTGCGAGACGCCGGGCGGCGTGATGGTGTCCATCACCTCGGGCACCGCGCTCGGGCTCAGCGAGCAGATCGGCTCGGTTCCGCCCACCGGGCAGACTCCGAGCGTGAACGCGCCTGGATTCGTCGTGAAGGAGATGGCCTGGTCCGCGGAGAAGCCGTTTTGGCCGGTGATCGCGACGGTGAATGTCCAGCCGCTCGTCGGGGTGCCGAACTCGGCTTCGGGCAGGGCGATCGTGATCGTGTTGGCGACCGTCGAGGCGACGACGGCGGTCGGGGTGCCGACCTGGCCGCCGGAGGCGTTGACCCACACCGGCGAGGCGAATCCCTGGACCTCGAGGCGCTCGCTCCAGGCGTCGGCCGGGGCGATGGTGTAGTTGCGGGTCGGGTACGCCGCCGCGGTCGAAGTGGCGGAGGCTGCGGGGTCGTGCACGTAGATGTCGAGCAGTTGCGCGCCGTCGACCGAGCCGAAGGTCGGCACCAGGCTCGCGAGCGAGGTGCGCAGGTAGACCTCCGACCCCGCGGTGATCACCTGCAAGCCGGTCAGGTCCCAGGAGCCCGCGGAGTAGGACGAGGAGGTCGGGTACTGGTAGGTGCCGGGGCCGTTGTCGTCTCTGGTCGGGTCGGTCACCGACAGGACGGTGGTTCCGCCCGACACGTCGCCGATCACCGGGGTCTGCGCGTATCCGGTGGCCCCGGCCGCCGTGGTGGCGACGGCCGTGATCACGTTGGTTCCGAAGCCGATCGCGACCGGGGCGGAGTAGGTGCCGGAGGCGCGGGCAGTCGTGCTCACCGTGCTCGCGGCGGCGCCCGTGTCGGTGTCCTGGGTCAAGATGTCCACGGTCGCGCCGGCCGCCGCCGTCCCGGTGACGGTCGTGGTACCGCCTTCGATGGTGGCGCCGGAGGCCGGGGATGTGATCGTCACCGAGGTCGCGGCCGGGGCGCCGTGGTTGACGTAGCGGGCGGTGGTGATCGCCGGGGTGTCGGTGTCGCGGCCGGTGCCGAGGTCCACGATCAGGCGCAGTTCCTGTGCCTGGGCCCAGGTCAGCGGCGAGGCCGAGCCGGCCGCCTGCCCGTCGGTGAAGCCGATCGACGCGGTGGTCGGGTCCGACCCGTACGGAGACGCCGCCACGTCGGGGTCTTCCCACGCCTGCTCGGGCACCAGGCCCTCGCCCGAAGCCGAGTTGATCATGAAGGAGAGCATCGCGGAGGCCTCGGACGGATCGCCCTCGGCGATCGCGGACTCGCCGCGCTCTCCGGAGAGCACCGGCCACAGGTGCCCGGTGCCGATACCGGTCGTCGGCCACGGCTCGCCCACGGTCGTGCAGGAGGTCTGGCTGGGCTGATAGCAGTCACCGTAGCCGTCGGCGCTGCCGTCCGCGGCGTTGGTGCCATAGCGGTAGTAGCCCGTGCCGGACGGGGTCTTGACCGAGATCTTGTTGTCGAGGACAGACAGCGAGTTCTTGACCACCGTGTCGTTCGGGGAGAGCTCGCCCAGCCGCACCAGCTCCTGGAACCCGCCGTCGATCACGCTGTCCTGTGCGACCGTGGGGCCGCCGTTGCTCAGGTTGTAGGTGGTGGCGGCGTTCGGGTCGCCGGCCTTGGACAGCCGGAGGAAGTAGGGAGACGAGCTGTCGGGCCCGGTCGAGGTGACCGTCCAGCCCTCCGCGTTGCGCTGGAAGTCGTCGGCGGTGGCCTGGTAGACCGCCGCGTCGGCGGCGTCGTGGTGCTCGGCCGCGATGGCGGCGGCGGCGGTCAGGCCGGCGATCTCGGCCGCGATCGTCGAGGGCGAGTACCCGGACTGCTCCTCCCACCGCTCCACACCGAACGACGGGCCGTGCGCGACGAGGAAGTCCGCAGCCGGCTTGATGTGCTGCGTCCACAGCGTGTCGTCGCCGCCGAGCCCG
>JAWWPV010001150.1:0-3277 GCA_033854775.1 Trebonia sp. | reverse complement strand
GAGGTCAGCAGGGATGCGCCGTAGCACATGAAAACGATGACCGCCAGCAGCACCAGGCCCGCTATCAGGGTCGGCTGGCGGTACCAGCGGGCGGGGATGCGGGCGCTCACGCGTCGAACCTCACTCTCGGGTCGAGCGCGACGTAGGCCACGTCGGTCAGCAGGTTGACCAGGACCACCAGCACGCCGTAGAAGAGGGCGACCGACTGGATGACGGTGAAGTCCCGTTCGAAGATCGCGTTGATCATCAGGCTGCCGAGGCCGGGGATGGCGAAGACCTGCTCGACGATGAGCGTGCCGCCGATGAGGAAGCCGATGTTGATGCCCAGCACGGTCACCGCGGGGATGACGGCGTTGCGCAGCACGTGCCGGACCAGCAGCCGGTTCGCGGGCACGCCCTTGGCCCGGGCGGTGGTGATGAACTCGGCCCCGAGCACCCCCAGCATGCTGGCCCGCAGGCTGCGGATGAGGACCGGGCACAAGGCGACCGCCACCGTGAGGGCGGGCAGGAACATGGACTGCAGGTGGCCGGTGAAGCCCGACCCGTAGCCAGTGACCGGGAACAGCCGGAGCTTGGTGCCGAGCCAGGTCTGCAGGATCAGGCCGAACCAGAAGGCGGGCAGGCCCAGGCCGATCAGGGGCACGATGCGCACGACTTGGTCGCGGACGGCGTCCTTGCGGCTGGCGGCCAGGGTGGCCAGCGGCACGCTGATGACAATGGCGATGACCGCGGCGTAGACCAGTAGCCACAGCGTGGGTGGCAGGTGGCTGCTGATCAGGCTGGACACCGGCACCTGGTAGTACAGGCTCTGCCCCAGGTCGCCGTGGAACAGCCGGTCGATGAACAGCCAGTACTGGTCGATGAGGGGCTGGTCCAGGCCCAGCTGCTTGTCCAGGGCGGCGACGGTGGTGGGGTTGGCCCGCTGGCCGAGGATGGTGACGGCCGGGTTGCCTGGAATCAGGTGCACCATGAAGAACGTGATGATCGTGACGCCTATGGCGGTCGGCACGAGCAGTGCCAGCCGCCGGAAGACGAAGCTCATCCGGCCCATGAAGACCTCGCTCGGGGTAGGGTCGGGCGGCCGTGCCGGGCGCTGCGGTGAGCGCCCGGCACAGCCAGTGCCAAGGTCACGCGGTGGTTCCGGTTAGCTCGACAGCCAGACGTCTTCCATGTGGTAGTTGCCGAGCGGTGTGACGTTGAACCCGTGCACGTTCGACGACTCCGCGTACGCGTAGGGCGAGTAGTACAGGAACGCCATGAAGGCGTCCTTCGCCGCCTGCGTCTGGGCGGTGTTGTAGTCCGCCTGGCGCGCCGCGGAGTCGGTCGTCACCTCGGCCGCCTTCACCGCCTTGACCACGGTCGGGTTGCTGTAGAAGGTGAAGAACGACTTCGAGCCGGACGTCGGGATGAGCCCGAAGGTGGCGAGCTCGTCCGGGTCGGGGATGTCCATCGTCCACAGCGAGAACTCCATGTCGTACTTGCCGCTCTGGAAGTTCACGTTGGCGGTGTTGGGGTCGAGCGTCTGGATGTTCACCTTGATGCCGAGCGGCTTGAGCTCGGACTGCACGATGGTGGCGATGGTGGCGTAGTCGGAGTTGCCGGTCGGCACCGTCAGCGTGGTGGTGAACCCCTGCGGCACGCTGGATTTCGCCAGTGCGGCCTTCGCGCTGGCCATGTTGTACTGCAGGCCGCCGCTGTTGGTGTCATAGTACGGAACCTGCGGCGGGAACAGCGAGTTAGCCGGCTTGCCGTTGCCGAACAGCACCGCCTTGACTAGCGCGTCGCGGTCGATCGCATAGGAGATCGCCTGGCGCACGTTCACGTCCTGGAATGGCTTGACGTGCTCGTTGAAGGCCAGGTAGTTCGTCTCGGTCGAGGGGAACAGGCTCAGCGCGTCCGCCGGGTTGGCCTTCAGCTGGGCCACCGTGGACCAGGCCGGGAACTGGTCGATCTGCGCCTGGCCGCCGGTCACCTGGAGTTGCCGGGTGTTGTCGTTGGGCACGTCGGTCCAGGTCACGCTGTTCAGGTAGGGCTTGCCTGGCTGCCAGTAGTTGGTGTTCTTGATCAGCTTGAGCGCGCTGCCCTTGTGCCAGTAGTCGAACTTGAACGGGCCGGTGCCGACCGGGGCGTTGTAGAACGCGGCCGCGGTCTTGCCGCCGAAGTTGTCGGGCACGATGCCGTTGGCGAACAGCGCCAGGTCGGCCAGGATGGGCGCCCACTTGAACTTCAGGTTGACCGTCACCGTGTCGGCCGACGGCGCGCCCACCGACTTGATGGCGGAGTCGATGTAGCCCCAGCCCTGGGAGGCGGCCATCGTCTGCTCCAGGCTGAACTGCACGTCCTTGGACGTCATGGGCGTGCCGTCGGAAAACTTGACCCCCTTCCGCAGCGTGATGGTGTAAGTCAGCCCGTTCGCCGACTTGGTGTAGCTGGTCGCGAGCCACGGCATCACGCTCTTGCCGTTGGCCGTGACGGTGAACAGCGGCTGGGTGATCTGTTCCATGATCCAGATCGAGTTGTTGTCGAAGACAGTCGACTCGTCGAGCGACTGCGCATCCTGGGGGTTGGCGAAGACGAGGTTCCCGCCGGTGACCGGCGTGCCGGCACTGGCGGAACTACTACTGGTGGCGCCTCCTGCGGACGAGGAAGCGCCTGCCCCGCAGCCGGCCAGCGTCACGAGGGCGCAGCCGGCGATGAGGGCCGTGGTCAAGACTGGTGTATGCCTCACGAGCAGCTCCGGAGAACATCGGAGCGACGGGTTCGTCGCAAAGGGGGAGACGTGGGAGGGGACACGACCTTGTGCCAGAAGAAGAGGCACGATGCTGTGCCGAGGCAGTTGCGCAAACCTTTGCGCAACACTGTACGTCTGACTCTGCGGATGGACGAGACCCAAAGCTCGGTTTAACCATCATGTAACTTGAGGCACCTTGTGTTGCGCCCGTGAGATACCTAGTGCTTGGCTGCGGCCAACAGGCCCACGCCGACGTCAACGCTGCTAGGAACACCTGGAGGGCAGGGCTTGCCCTCCAGGAAGCTCAATCGGCAACCTGAAAAGCTGCTCCTCCCAGGAGCGGCGGAGTCACTGATACTGGTGCCATGACTGAGACCGAGTTGCTGATGATCGCCGAGGTCCGCCAGTTGCGCGCCGACGTCGCCCGGCTGCACGCCGCGCACACGGCGGTGCGCATGCACGGCTGGATGAGGCTGCTCTTCAAGGACCTGTCCACCAACCCGTACACCCAGTACAAGGTCCACATGTGGGTGCGATCTACTGGCT
>JAWWPV010001149.1:0-4795 GCA_033854775.1 Trebonia sp. | reverse complement strand
CCGTACTGTCGGTTTCTTTGTAGCTATGTCGCGATCCGTCGGGCGCCCGCCGAGGTCAGCGTCGGCCGTCTAGGTGACGATCACGAGCTTCGTGTTGGGGCTGGCGGCCTGGCGCTGCCAGGCGGCGGCGATGTCCTCAAGCGGAACCGTCTCCGACTCGATGACCAGCGCGCCTGCGAGCACGTGCGCCGCCATCCGCTCGTACGCCTCGCGCCTGACGGCGGGCGAGGGCAGGTCGCCGCTGTAGCTGAGCAGGTCGCGGCCCTTGACGGCGAGACCCGACAGCTCCATCGTCCGCCCCGCCCGCATGCCGAGGTTGACCAGCCGTCCGCCATAACTGGTGGCGCGCAGCGCCGCCTCCAGGGGCGCGGCGAACAGGCTGTCGATGACCAGGTCGAATCCCCCGGCCGCGGCGGCGAGCAGGCGCTGCTCGTAGCCGTCGTTGAGCACGACGATCTCGTCGGCGCCGCGGCCGAGCAGCGTGTCCAGGGTCTTCCTGTCGCGCCCCGCCGCGGTTACCCGGCGGGCGCCGAGCAGCTTCGCCGCCTGCACGGCGACCTGCCCGACCGCGCCGGTGGCACCCATAACCAGCACCGACTCCCCCGGCTTGAGGCCGCCTTTCCAGGTCAGCGACAGCCACGCCGTGGTGCCAGCGGTGCCGAGCCCGATGGCGTCCGCGTCGGCCAGCTTGTCTGGAACGGGGATGGTGACTCCGACGGGGACCGCGGTGTATTCGGCCATGCTGCCGTTCGGCAGCGAGGCGGGCGAGAAGTAGACGCGCGTGCCGTCGGCGAGCCGGCCGACGCCTTCCACCCCGGGAACGTAGGGCACGGGCGGGGCCTGCCGGATCCCCGCGGCGACGACGAGGTCGTGCGGATTCAGCCCGGCGGCCGACACCTCGACGAGCACCTCGCCAGGACCCGGCACCGGCACGGGGCGAGTCCTGGCAGCCGGCGCGGCGCCGGCTTCCTCGACGACCGCAGCGCGCATCGACTGCCCGCTGCCGCTGGCCCGGCTCACCGTCATCCCGCCTCCCCGTCGGAGGCGAGGAACACGACGGCCCCCACGTAGTCGTTCAACATAGGCGCTCCTCGGCTGGTGGGGCCGACTCGGCCCGGGTGATGATCAGGCGGACTCGGCCCTGCGTAACAGCGAGCCTGTCGCAGCGGGCCCGCCGCCGGCAATAACCCGTTCCATTCCCTGGAAGGCGCCTCGGCTCAGAGTTGCTGCACGTGCCGCTCAAGTACCTCCGCGTAGCGCTTGAGCGCCGCCTCGCGCAGTGCGGGGAGGTGCCCGGTCGGGAACAGGCCGGGGGACGCCTCGTAGCCGCGCAGGACCTGCCGCGCCACGGTGACCTTGTGCACCTGCGTCGGGCCGTCCGCCATCCCCATGTGGTAGGACTCAAGGATCATGTCGGAGAACGGCATCTCACCGGACACGCCAAGCGAGCCGTGCACCTGAAGGGCCCGGCTGGCGACATCGTGCAGCACCTTGGGCATCGTCGCCTTGACCGCGGCGATGTCGGCGCGGACCTTGCGGTAGTCGTTGTAGCGGTCGATGCGCCACGCCGTCCGCAGCACCAGCAGCCGGAACTGCTCCATCTCCGCCCACGAGTCGGCGATCATCTCTTGCACCATCTGCTTGCTGCCGAGCACCTCGCCCTGCGTGTACCGGGAGAGCGCGCGCTCGCACATCAGGTCGAAGGCCTTGCGCACCAGGCCGACCGTCCGCATGGCGTGGTGAATGCGACCGCCGCCGAGCCGCGTCTGCGCCACGACGAAGCCGCCGCCGCGCTCGCCGAGCAGGTTCTCCCTCGGGACCCGGACGTCGTTGAACTGAAGGTAGCCGTGCGAGACCGCGTCGCCGCCCTCGAAGCCGACCCCGACGCTGCGGATGATCTCGAGGCCCGGCGTCTCGGCAGGCACGATGAACATGGAGTGCATCCGGTGCGGCGCCTCGTCCGGGTCTGTCACCGCCATAACGATGAGTACCGACGCGTACCTGGCGTGCGAGGCGAACCACTTGCTGCCGCTGATGACCCACTCGTCGCCGTCGGCGACCGCGCTGGTCTTGAAGACCTTCGGGTCCGCGCCGCCCTGCGGCTCGGTCATCGCGAAGCATGAGGCGATCTCGTTGTCGAGCAGCGGCCGCAGGTACCGCTCCTTCTGCGCCGCGGTGCCGTAGTGCGCGATGATCTCGGCGTTGCCGCTGTCGGGCGCCTGGTTGCCAAACACCACCGGGGCGCAGCGCGCCCGGCCGAGGATCTCGTTGAGCAGGGCGTTCTTCACCTGCCCGTAGCCTTGCCCGCCGAGCTCCCTGCCGAGGTGGAAGCCCCATAGGCCCTGGGCGCGAACCTTCTCCTGGAGCGGCGGTATGAGCTCGCGGCGGACCGGGTCCGCCATGTTCATCGGATGCCCGATGACGTAGTCGAGCGGCTCGACTTCCTCGCGGACGAAGTCTTCGACCCAGTCAAGCCGCTGCTGGAACTCGGGGTCTGTTTCGAAATCCCAACTCATGAGCTGTCCTTATGCGCGCGGAGATGTGGATGGGCAGCCGTCCAGGCGGGGCCGCACTGTCACGGCTGCCCGTCGGACGACGGGAACGGGTATTCGTATCATCCATTTATGCAGCCAGTCCGTGCCGTCTCTGATCATCGCCACTGTAGCGGCGGGAACCGGGACGACGTCCGCTCCGGGCGTCTCAAGGCGCGGTGAGGTCACGGAAGGAAACGTAGCGGCGGGGGTACGCCCGGCGGAATCGGCGAGTCCGCTGGCTAGAACACCAATTGGCAGGGCACGCGGCGCGCGGCGGTTCTGCCAATCGGAACCGGGCTTGGCCCGCACGCGCGTTACCGCCGATGATTGGCCCATGTCTGACGATTCTGGTAACCAAGCAGGTCGGCGTGGCCCCACAAACGCCATCGGGGCCGCCGTGGAGCGGCTGCGGAAGGCGGCCGCCGCGCGCATCCCGTGCCCGCCCGTGCGCGACCTGATCGACGCGGCCGACATCGGGCGCGCCTATCAGGTGCAGGGGCAGGTCATCGCGGCGGCGCAGGCGGCGGGCGGCCACCCGGTGGGCCGCAAGATCGGGCTCACCGCGCCCGCCGTCCAGCGCCAGCTAGGCGTCGACCAGCCGGACTTCGGCACGCTACTACAGAGCATGGCGGCGGCGCAGGACCGCCCGATCACGGCGGACCTGCTGCTCCAGCCCCGGATCGAGGCCGAGATAGCGTTCGTGCTCGCTTCAGGCATCACGGACCGCGACCCGTCCCTAGCTGCCACGGCAGCGGCGATCGGTGAGGCAAGGCCCGCGCTCGAGATCGTCGACAGCCGCATCGCCGGCTGGGACATCACGATTGCCGACACCGTGGCGGATAACGCTTCAAGCGGCATGTTCGTGCTCGGCGAGCAGCGCCTCACCCTGGACGAGTTCGACCCTGTCGCTGTCACGATGTCGATGACCGAGGACGGGGCCGAGGTGTCCGCCGGCAGCGGCGGTGCCTGCCTCGGCAACCCGCTTGAGGCCGTCCGCTGGCTCGCCCGCAAGGCCGTCGAGTTCGGCGACCCACTGCGTGCGGGCGAGGTGATCCTGAGCGGTGCGCTCGGGCCGATGGTCACCGTACGGCCGGGGTCGACGTACGCGGCGACGCTGACGGGACTCGGGTACGTCACCGCGACGTTCGAGAACCGTGCGTAGCGACTGTGCGGCGCGGCTTCGAGAGTTGCTTCCAGCCCTGCGATCTCTCCGAGCCAGCCCTCGCGGCGGGCTTCGGCGATGCGGGCTTCCAGGTTGTCGCGGATCTCGGTCAATCTGGACTCCTGGGCCGGATCCGCCCGCACCTGCGGGCACCTGACACAGCTGTGCTCATGGGCGCACGGGGTGCCGAAGTCCCTGGTGCAGACGCCCAGGGCGACCTTGCGGAGCGAAGTGGTGCAGGAACTGGTCCCACTCGGCGGGCGTAATCCGGGGCCGATCACAGACCGTCCGTTACGGCTGCTGACGGGATGTTCGTGCTGCCGGCGTGTCTGTCGCGGACGGATGATCCGAAGCCATTACGTTACTGTCCGTGACAGTGGGTGACTTGTCGTGCCGCACCCAGCGGCTGGAGCTGCCGGACGGCGTGGCGACGTGGACGGTGCTGAACGCTGATCACCAGGTGATCAGCGCGGCCGAGGAGTTCCTTGAGTACCTGCGGGTCCAGGGAACTTCGCCGAATACCGATCGTGGCCAGGCCGTCCCGGTTCGCCGAGTCGACGATCGCGACCCGGCTGCGGGCGGTGACCTCCTGCTACCGGTTCCGCGAGTGGCGCGATCACCTTGAGTATCGCCTGGTGGCATAGGTTTTCGGCACCCACAGGGGTGAATGTAGGGAGCCCAGAACATGGCGGGCATTCCCGGGGATTCTTCGCGGAGTCTGATGATGGCGGTGCGCAGCGCGGCGGCACCTCCAGCGGATTATCACCTGACTCCTGTCAGCTCGCGCCGATGTCCGCCCGGATCTTGATGGCCTCCCGCCAGAGCTTCTGCGCCTTGCCTTTTCGCCCGCGCAGGGCCAGGTTCGTCGCCTCGCAGTCCAGGCAGATGGCAAGGTTGTCCAGGCCGGAGGCAAGGGCAGGGCCGTAGCGGGCGGGGCTGGCCGCCGCTAGCCACCGGCAGATGTCAATGTTTTCCCTGGCGGGGCGAATGGCGTCGGACGGGCGACCGACCCCGACGTACGCGATGCTGAGGTTGGTCAGGGCGGTGATAAGGGCGGGAGCGTATCCGCCTGGGTTGCCGCGGGCGAGCTTATGGTAGA
>JAWWPV010001148.1:0-4649 GCA_033854775.1 Trebonia sp. | reverse complement strand
ACGTGGCCGCCTGGCCGGGCGGCGGGAACTGGTCCCGCGGCAGCGGCTGCGCGCCGGGGAACCCGCCAGGTTGCTGCTGGTACGGTCCCGGCTGGCCCGGGCCTTGGAACGGTCCGCCCGCGGGCGGGCCCGGCGGGAAGGCGAACCCGTCCTGGCGGGCAGGGAAGCCGTTCTCCGCTCCGAACCCGTTCTGCGGTGCGCTCCCGCCTTGCGGACCGTACCCGTTCTGCGGGCCGTAGCCGTTCTGCGGACCGTACCCGTTCTGCGGGCCGAACCCGTTCTGGGGCGCCGGGCCGTTCTGGGGTGCCGGGCCGTTCTGTGGTCCGAACCCGCCCTGCGGGCCGAACCCGTTCTGTGGCGCGGGGCCGCCCTGCGGGCCGAAGCCACCCTGCGGGCCTTGACCAGGCGGCGGTCCGTACCCGCCCTGGGGCGCGGGGCCGTTCTGCGGGTAGCCAGGCGGCCCGAATCCGGGCTGCTGCTGCTGCGGCGCGTACCCGCCCTGCGGGTCAAAGCCTCCGCCGGGCGGATAGCCGCCAGGCGGTCCGAACCCGTCCGCACCGTACCCGGGCGGTGGAACGGGCCCTGGCTGCGGGGCGAAACCGCCGGGCGGAACGGGTCCTGGCGGTGGAGTCGGCCCCGGCTGCGCGGCGAATCCCGGTGGCGGCCCAAAGCCGGGCGGCGTGGTGAAGTATCCCGGGCCGGCCGGGGCCGCGGAAGTGCCCGCCTGATCTCCGGGCGGACGCTGTCCGGGGTAGCCGCCCTGTTGCCACTGCGGAGGTGCGCCGGCGCTGCCCGCGGGGTCGAAGCCGGCCGCACCGCCCGGACCGCCGGGCTGCTGTCCCTGATAGCCCGGCCGCTGTTCCTGGTAGCCGGGCCCGGCGCCGGGGTAGCCGCCAGGCGGCACCGCGCCAGGAGTCCCGGGATTGCCAGGACCCGCTGGATTGGCGAACGCGCTGGGGACGTAGCCATCCGGCCGGAAGCCGGCCGCCTGGCCCGGCCCGCCCTGGCCGGTGAAGTCCTGCCGGGGTTGGCCCTGGCCCTGCTCGCGCGCCTGCGGCGCGGTAGTCCTGGTGAACCAGTCGGGCGGGTCCTGTGGCCCGCCCATGCCATTTCCCTGTCCCTGGTACCCGCCAGTTGCCGCCCGCTGGATCGCCGACCGCGGGATCGTGGCGTCGTCTACCTCGTCGCCGCCTGCTCCCTCGGGGAGCGGCGCGGCCGGTAGCGCGCGAGCTCGGCGGGCAGGCAACGCGGCAGGCGGAGCTTGCCTTCCGGGAGGATACGGCGGCTCTGAAGCAGACGACATGGCTAATCCGTTCCTATTCCCGGGGGACGACCCCGACCCCCGTGCCCCCGGGAACCAGCCCGATCGAAAGCAATGATATCGGGGTAGCGGACGTGCCGTCAGACGAAGCCGTTGCGGCTGAGGCTGGCCGGGTCCGGCTCACCCCGGGGGAGGGAGACGTCGCCGGTCACGTCCGCGGCGAGCCGGATCTGGTCGCCGTCGACGAGTCGGACCTCGCTGCCTGGATGCACCCGCTCATTGTTGACGAATGTCCCGTTGGTAGAACCCTCGTCGCGGATCATGGCCCGGCCGCCGTCATCGACCATGACCGTCGCGTGCCGCCGTGACACGTTGTCGTACTGGCCGAAGGCGGCGGCCACGAGAGACTGAGCAGGGTCCCGGCCAAGGATCACGGAGGTGCCTGCCGGGACGTCGACATTTCCGGTGGGGAACGCGATCCGCAGCACGACCAGGGACGGACGGCGGCGCGCACCGGGCAACGGCTGCCGGCACTGCACGCAGACAACGTCGGCGGGATCCTGGACAGGAGTACCGCAGTGCGGGCAAATCGCCCTGCTGTCGTCCCTCCGGATGTACTGCTGCGACACCGTCGGCGACGGGATGTCGTCGTCTTGGTACGGGGCGTGCGGCAAGTTGGCGCCACACCGGAAGCAGATCAGGTCCTCCGGCTGCACCCCGATGCCGCAGTTTGGGCAGGTCAGGATCGCCATCTCCTCGCTCTCAGGCGGTAAGCCGTTGCCAGCTACCATACCGCCGATGGGCGTCCGGCGCAGTAGTCTTCCAAGCCGAGGGTCTCGGGCGGGCAAAGGCCCGCTGGGTGACTCTCGTTCTTACGAGTTTCTTATGTCACACGGTCCCCGGGCGGGTAGCCTTCCATGAGCCCCTTGGGCCATAACGGCCTAGCTCAACTGTGGCGGCCGGGGTGGTTCAGCCAAAGTTAAGGGTGATTCCCGGTGAATGCCGGGTCGGGGGCTGGCGATTGATGATTATATGTCCCTACCCGTTTTGTAGCGCTAGCTGGAAGTGTTGCCCTGTGCTGGTCCAGGTGGCCTTGAAGCTGCGAGGTGTGAAGCGCAGTGCGTAGACGTTCGATGACCAACGGAAACGGCGGCCCGCCGACTCCGGGTTCTGGCCTTCCGGCAACCGGAGGCGGGAGCTCGCCCCTGGGCGGATCGTTGGCCGTTGGCCCGGCTGCTGGCCCCTTTGGCGGCCCCCCTGGCCAGGCGAACCTGCCTGTTCCCGCTGCCCCGCCCCGCCCGGGCGGTGCCCTGGTCCCGGCTGGAGGCCAGCCACCGCGCAAGGGCTCACCACTGTCGATCAGCAACTGGCGCGTGCGCTGGCGGCTTATCGCGATCATCACCGTGCCGACCGTCACTGCCCTCATCCTCGGCGTGATCCAGATCGTCGGCTCGGTGAACAACTACTCGTCCTTCAAGCGCGTGCAGGACCTGGCGAACCTGAACTCGCTCGTGGTCAACGCGGCCGGGCTGCTCGCCGACGAGCGCGATGCCACCGCCGGCTACGTGGCCGCGGGCGGCCAGTCGGGCAGCGCGGCGGCCGCACCGCTCAAGGCGACGGTGCTCAGCGATCAGACCGCGACCACGGCGGTCACGAAGCAGATCAGCCAGCAGGCTCAGGCGATCGTCAACGGCAGCGGCTACCGCGCCCAGACGGTCCTCGACCTGAGCAACGGCGTGCTCGCCGACATCACCGACCTGACGTTCATCCGCCAGGCGGCGACGACGACGAAGGCCCCGGCGCTGTCGGTCATCTCGAACTACGACCGCGTGATCCAGGCGTTCGTCACGTTCAGCAACGACGTCGCCGCCGGCACCGGCAACGCGACCCTCCAGTCCAACGTCTCGGTGCTCAACGCGCTGCTGCGGATGGAGGACGACGCCTCGCTACAGCGCGCCTTCCTGTACCAGGCGCTCGCCAGCCCGCAGCCGACCCTCACGCCGAGTGCCCTGCAGGACCTCAACCAGGCGACCGAGCAGCAGACGGAGGCCAACACCGTCGCCGGTCCGCAGGTCGACGAGGCGAAGAGCGCGGAGAAGCTGGCCGTCGCCACCGCCAACGCGGGCACGGCGCTGACCATCGGCAGCCCGCAGACCTGCGCGGCCGCCCACCAGGGCCCGGCAGCATGCTGGCTGAGCACCCAGACCTTCCAGATCCAGCAGATGCGCCTGGTCAGTAACGGCCTGGTCGGCGACATCACGGCGCAGGCGAACTCGCTGGAATCGAACGCGCTGAACAACGCGATCATCGTCTCCGTCGCGACGCTGCTCCTGCTGATCATCGTCCTGCTCATCACGACCTTCGTGGCGCGGTCCATGATCCGCCCGCTGCGCAAGCTGCGCGCCGACGCCCTTGAGGTCGCCGGCAGCAAGCTGCCGGCGATGGTGCGCAGGCTGAGCGAGAGCGAGGGCGGCGACGCCTCCGCCGAGATCGAGCCGATCGGCGTCACGTCCACCGACGAGATCGGTGAAGTGGCGCGGGCCTTCGACCAGGTACACAGGGAAGCGGTTCGGCTAGCCGCCGACGAAGCCATGCTGCGCGGCAACCTGAACGCGATGTTCGTCAACCTGTCGCGCCGCAGCCAGTCGCTCATTGAGCGCCAGCTGTCCCTGATCGACAACCTTGAGCAGACGGAGCAGGACGCCGACCGGCTCTCCAGCCTGTTCCGCCTCGACCACCTGGCGACTCGCATGCGCCGCAACTCGGAAAACCTCCTGGTCCTGGCGGGCCACGAGGCCGCGAGCCGGCGGTGGAGCCAGCCAGTACCGCTCGTCGACGTGCTGCGCGCCGCGATCTCGGAAATCGAGCAGTACGAGCGCGTCGTCCTCAACGTGCAGCCAGGCATCCAGGTCACCGGCCAGGCCGTCAACGACGTCGTGCACCTCGTGGCGGAGATCGTGGAGAACGCGACCACGTTCTCTCCCGAGGACACCCAGGTATACGTGACCGGTCAGCCGCTGACCAGCGGCGGCGTGCTGCTCGACATCACCGACAACGGCGTGGGCATCTCCGAGCAGGAGATGGCGCACGCGAACTGGCGCCTCGACAACCCGCCGGTCGTGGACGTCGCGGTCTCCCGCCGCATGGGCCTGTTCGTGGTCGGCCGCCTGGCGGCCAGGCACGGTGTGCGGGTCCGGCTGCGCCACGCGCAATCGGGCGGCCTCACCGCGCTCATCTGGCTGCCCGAGTCGGTCGCCGCTCCGGAGGGCGGGCAGCCGCTCGGCCGGCTGCGGAAGTTCGAGGCCGCCGATTTCGGTCCCGCGCCGTCCCTGTCCGCCGCTACCGCGGGCGGCGGGGTCGGCAGCCTCAGCGGCGGCCCGGCGACCCT
>JAWWPV010001147.1:0-9423 GCA_033854775.1 Trebonia sp. | reverse complement strand
GCCTTCCTTGCGGGCGCTGCGGCCCGCCTGGGCGGCCTGGAGCGCCTTGGCGAGCCCGCCGCCCTGCGCCCGCGGTGCGCGGACCAGGGCGCGGACCTGGTCTTCGCCCTGGTGCGCGGCCCGTGCCGGCTGCTGAACCGGGGCCTGCTGCTCGAGCGGTACCGGGCCGAGGATCTCGAACGCCGCGTCCAGTCCGTTGATGACGCTGGCGACGGCCGCCGCTTCCCCGCTCACCGCGGCCATCCTGACGGCGGGCGGGAAGCCAAGCTCGGCGCGCTCGGCGAGGTCGCGCTCGGCGAACGTGACCGGGTCCCAGCGGACCAGTGCCTGGGTGGCCGGCAGCGACACGTCGGCGTGCACTAGGACCGTGCCACCGGGACGGACCAGGGCGGCGGCGGCCAGCCAGCGGCGCAGGGTCTCTTCCCCGGCGCGCAGGCTCGGGCGGGACAGCATGGCCCAGCCGTCGAGGAGGAGGGCGGCGGCGTAGTCGGCGAGGGGCTCGGCGCCGGGCGTGGCGATCACCAGGGCGGGCTCGGCGGGCACCCTCGGCAGCACCAGGTCGCCGCCTGACGTGCGGACCTTGACGCCGGGGAAGGCACGGCCGAGCTCTTCCGCGGTGCGGACGGCGCCCGTGATCGTCGCGCGGAGCCTGTCGTGACCGCAGCGCGGGCAGCGCCAGCCGCCCGGCCCCGTGTTTCCTCCGGCCGTGCCGTCCTGCGTGGTGGCCAGGGCGCCGCACCAGCGGCAGTCGGGCGCGGCATGCGGCCCGGTTAGCCGGAGCGGGCCGTTGCACCGTGCTTCGGACTCCCCGATCAGGTGCGTGCACCTGGCCTGGGTGCGGCAGCGGGCGCAGGCGATCCCGGCGAGGTAGCCGCGGCGGGGCACCTGGATGAGCACGGGGCCGCGGGTGATGGCCTCCCTGGCGGTTCTCAGGGCCAGGCCGGGCAGCCGCGCTGTCATGGCGGCCTCGTCCTTGGCGAGTTCCTTGTCGTCGGCGGCCGGCTTGACGCGCGGTGCGGTGGCGCGCAGCGTCTGGCGGTCGGGGCCAAGCGGGCGCGCCCAGCCGGCCGCGACCAGCTGCGTCAGCTCGGTGGTGCGGGCAAAGCCGCCGATCAGCGCGGCCGCGCCCGCGCGGTGGGCGCGCAGGGCGAGGACCTCCCGCGCGTTCGGATACGGGGCGTGCGGCTCGGCGTGCAGGTCGTCACCGTCGTCCCAGAGCACCACCAGGCCGAGGTTCCGCACGGGTGCGAACATCGCGGCTCTGGTGCCCGCGACGATCATGGCCTCTCCGCGCAGGGCGGCGAGCCAGCGACGGTACCGCTCCGCGGGGCCGAGCTCGGCGGTGAGCGTGACGTAGCCGGTTGCCTGGGCTGCCGGCTGGGCTGCCGGGTGCGCCGGGTCCGGCGGGGGGATCAGCGCGGCCAGGGCCTCGTCGACGCGGGCCAGGTCGCGCGCGTCGGGGACCACGATGACCGCGGCCCGGCCGCCGCTCGCGGTGGTAACCGCCGCACGGGCGATCTCCTCCGGCCAGGCTGGGCCGGGAAGCGCGGTCCAGGCCGCGCGGGCCGGGCGGCCGGCGGCGAGCGCGTTCAGGAACGACGTTCCCGCCGGGTACCTGGCCCAGGGGCCGGGATCCGGGCGCGGGAGCCGGCCCGGTGGCCCCTTCAGGTGAGCGGCGCTCTTCGCGGAGGCCCCTTCCGTGCCCGCGTGACGCTGCGGTATCGCCAGCCGGAGCACGTCCGCGAGGGTGCCCGCGTACCGGTCGGCGAC
The DNA here is from genome assembly GCA_033854775.1 of Trebonia sp. Lineage (GTDB taxonomy): Bacteria > Actinomycetota > Actinomycetes > Streptosporangiales > Streptosporangiaceae > Trebonia. Next base: position 7,653 of record JAWWPV010001147.1, on the reverse strand, counting down.
GGCGCGGGCCAGGCCGGCGATTTCCTCGGTGAGCACCTGCTCGGCGGACACCACCCGCTCCAGGTAGCGGAGGCTGCCCTGGTGCTCGCTGTCGGCGGCCCGTTCGATCAGGTAGCCGTCGGTCAGCTTGCCCGCGAACCTGATCCTGACCCGGACGCCCGGCCGGGCCTGGTCGGCGAGCCGCTCGGGGACGAGGTAGTCAAACGGGCGGTCGAGGTGCGCCAGCGGCAGGTCCACCGCGATGCGGGCGACGGGATTGTCGGTCGCGGGCCGCAGGGTGCGCGCGTCCTTGGACCTTTTGGACTTACCGGGGGGCTTGTCGGCTTTTTCGGATTTTGGGACGCTTTCGGCGATTAGCGGCGGGGCGTCTGACAGCAGGAGGCCTGCCGTTCCCTCGTCCCACGTATCCGCCATCACTCCGTCCTACCAGACGCCGATGCCCAACTCGGGCTACGGCGCGACAAAAGCACGGACCGCAATCACAGAGCTCTAACCCCAGCCACAGCGCGGGCACCGCGGGTTATGCAGAAACACGCGCGGCCGGGCACGGGGAGCCGCAATTACCCGTGCCCGGCCGCTCGCGGGCTTGCCTCGCCCTGTCCCGTCTTGGACAGGGCGGGCTCAGCGGTCCGCGGGTCTTGCTGCCTGGTCAGGCAGTGATTACCCGACCAGGTGGTCGAAATCTCCTGAGCGAAGCGCGCCGACCATCGCCCGAACGGCGGTCGCCGAGTAGATGAGGGCCGTGCCCTGCGGGTCGCGCGAGTTGCGTATCGCCACGGTGGCCGCGTCGAGCCTGGCCAACTCCACGCAGGCCCCCTGGGAGTTGCTGCGCCGGCTCTTGCGCCAGGTCGCGCCTTCGAGCTCTGCGGCGCTGATCCCGTTCTGAATGTCCTGCATGGTTCTCGTCTCCTGACGGATCTAACCCGGTCCGCAGACTGGCGTGTCGCCGTTACTGGACCAGAGCACTGGACCGGCCGCCCGCGCGACCGAGCCCGGTTTGGATCTGTTTGAATGCCCCCCGGACTTACAGAACTGAGCTTATCGCATGCACGTGCATCAGCAAGGTATTTCGCACTTTCAAACGCATACGCATCTGCACGGCCGTGGGACGTGGGTTATTGGCGACCCTGGGCGAGCCTTACTTCAGGTATCGCCGCAGGTCATAGTAGCGGAGGACTGGTTCTGCTGACACTGAGCGACTCCCACTACCCGGTGACGCCCGTGTCATGCACGCTTTCCTGGACCGCCAAAACGTAATCTTTTGGTAAGAAGGACTATACCGCTGAGTAATCACCCGTGCACGCTCAGACTTTGTCGCCGCTCAAAAGCGAGAAGGGCGCCCGGAAAACCGGACGCCCTTCAACACCAACGACTGCGCTCCCGCGCGGGAATTACAACCCGGCGGCCGCCCGCAGGGCGGCGGCGCGGTCGGTGCGCTCCCACGAGAAATCGGGCTCGGTCCGGCCGAAGTGACCGTAGGCGGCCGTCTGGGAGTAGATCGGGCGGAGCAGGTCGAGGGCGGCGATGATGGCGCGCGGCCGCAGGTCGAAGACCTGGATCACCGCGTCCTGTATCCGCTCCACGGGGACGCGCTCGGTGCCGAAGCACTCGATGAACAGGCCCACCGGCTTGGCCTTGCCGATCGCGTAGGCGACCTGCGCCTCGCACCGGTCGGCAAGTTCCGCGGCGACCACGTTCTTGGCCACCCAGCGCATCGCGTAGGCCGCGCTGCGGTCCACCTTGGACGGGTCCTTGCCGGAGAACGCGCCGCCGCCGTGCCTGGCCATGCCGCCGTACGTGTCGATGATGATCTTGCGGCCGGTGAGGCCCGCGTCGCCCATCGGGCCACCGATCTCGAACCGGCCGGTCGGGTTGACGAGCAGGCGGTACCCCTCGGTGTCGATCTCCACGCCGGCGAGCACCGGGTCGACGACGTAGTCCTTGACGTCGGGCGCCAGGAGCTCCCTGAGGTTGATGTCGGGGGCGTGCTGGCTGGAGACGACGACCGTGTCGAGCCTGACCGGCTTGTCGCCCGCGTACTCGATGGTCACCTGGGTCTTGCCGTCCGGCCGCAGGTACGGGACCTGGCCGGAGCGCCGTACCTCGGACAGCTGCTTGGCGAGCCGGTGCGCCAGCATGATCGGCAGCGGCATCAGCTCCGGGGTGTCACGGCACGCGTAGCCGAACATCAGGCCCTGGTCGCCCGCGCCCTGGCGGTCATAGTCGTCGTCGCCCTCGCCCTCGCGGTACTCGAACGCGTCGGACACGCCCTGGGCGATGTCCGGCGACTGCGCGCCGATGGAGACGGAGACGCCGCAGGACGCGCCGTCGTAGCCCTTGGCGGAGGAGTCGTAGCCGATCTGGAGGATCTTCTCGCGGATGATCCCGGGGATGTCCACGTACGTCTTGGTGGTGACCTCGCCGGCCACGTGCACCTGCCCGGTCGTGATCATGGTCTCGACCGCGACCCGGCTCGCCGGGTCGTCCTTGATCATTGAGTCCAGGATGGCATCGCTGATCTGGTCGGCCATCTTGTCCGGGTGGCCCTCCGTCACCGATTCCGAGGTAAACAGCCGACGCGCCACGTCTTATCTCCATCCGCAATAGTCAACTGACCCGCAGAGTCTAGCCGGAAGTCGCCGACGATCGCGCAGGTCAGTGAATTACAGAGGTTAACCGGCGAGGACGCGGATTTGCGGTGACTGAGGCGTGAAGATGAACGCTCCCACGCGGGGGGGCCGTCAGGCCAGACGGGCGGTTACCAGGGCCAGCACGTCGTCGGCCAAGGCGTCCTTCGAGCGGCGCGAGATGCCCGTCACGGTGCCCTCCGCGTCGAGCACGAACCACTCATTCTCGCCCGCACCGAAACCCTGGCCGTTTCCCACCTGGTTCACCACGAGCAGGTCGGACCCCTTGCGGGCCAGCTTGGCCTTGGCCGCGCCCAGGTCGGGGTCGGTCTCGGCGGCGAAGCCGACGATCACCTGGCCGTCCGGGCCCTGCTCCGCGCGGCGCCTGGACAGGTCGGCGAGGATGTCCGGGTTCTCGATCAGCTCGATCGGGGGCGGGAGGGTGCCGTCCTTCTTGATCTTCTGGTCGGCGCGCTCGATCGGGCGGAAGTCGGCGACGGCGGCGGTCATGACGATGACGTCGGCGCCCGGGGCCTCGGCGAGCATCGCGGCGTGCATGTCCCTGGCCGAGACGACCCTGACGACCTTGACGTCGGCCGGGTCTGGGAGCTCCACGTTGGCGGCGACCAGGGTCACGTCCGCGCCCTGGGCCGCCGCTGACCTGGCGAACGCGTAGCCCTGCCTGCCCGTCGACCAGTTGCCAAGGAAGCGCACGGGATCGAGTTCCTCGCGCGTCCCCCCGGCGGAGATCAGCACCCGCTTCCCGGCGAGGGGACGAGACCGATCATCCCGAACGGGAGCGTGGCCGTGACCCGTCCAGGCTCCGCCATGCTCCTGAGGGACGCGGCGTGGCGCGGGAGAGTCAGCCGCTTCCGTTCGGGATCCAGTGCTAGCCGCGGGGGGCGGCCCCCCGGGGTCCACCGCGAGGATCTTGACCGCCAGCGCGAACAGGTCGGCCGGGTCAGGGAGGCGGCCCTTGCCGCTGTCCTTGCCGGTGAGGCGGCCGACCGCCGGCTCGACGACGATCGCGCCGCGGTCGCGGAGCGTGGCGACGTTGTGCTGGGTGGCCGGGTGCTCCCACATCTCGGTGTGCATCGCGGGGGCGTAGGCGACGGGGCAGCGGGCCGTCAGCAGCGTCGCGGTGAGCAGGTCGTTCGACATGCCCGTGGCCGCGCGCGCCAGGAGGTCCGCGGTCGCGGGTGCCACGAAGACAAGGTCGGCGGTCTGGCCGAGTTTCACGTGCGGCACGTCCGCGACGCCGGTCCAGACGTCGGTGGTCACCGGCTCCCCGGACAGTGCCTCCCACGTGGGGGCGCCGACGAAGCGGAGCGCGTCCGGCGTCGGGATGACCCGCACCCGGTGGCCGTTCTCCTTGAAGAGGCGCAGCAGCTCGCAGGCCTTGTACGCGGCGATGCCCGCACCGACCCCCAAGATTACGCGCGCCATGGGTCACTCCGATGCTGCTGTTGCCCGCGGGGGCCCGGGGGTCGTCCCCCTTGGGATATTACGGCGCGACCCCCGGGGAAGGCGGCCGGAGGCCGCCGACCAGGGTGCATCCGATCGCGCGCCGTCAGCCCTCGGTCTGCTCGACCTTCAGCAGGCCCTCGCGGGCCTCGCGCAGCGCGATCGACAGCGGCTTCTCCTGCACGCGTGTCTCGACGAGCGGTCCGACGTACTCAAGCAGGCCCTCGCCGAGCTGCGAGTAGTAGGCGTTGATCTGGCGCGCCCGCTTCGCGGCCAGGATCACCAGCCGGTACTTGCTGTCAACGATCTCGAGCAGCTCGTCGATCGGCGGGTTGATGATGCCGTCCGCACCCTGGGTCACAGCCACGTGTTTCCCATTCCTCACTTGACTAGGGCGTCAATCTTCATCGGTCCTCACGTACCAGGACGTGACCCACGAGGGGCATCAGGATGAAGAGAGCTCACTGATTACTGTTAATCAACGTTACCATCTGCCGGCAAACCTCATCGATCGACGTGTTCACCAGCGTGACGTCGAACTCGTCGGCCGCCGCGAGCTCTTCCTTCGCCACCGCCAGGCGCCGCTCCACGACATCGGGCGGCTCGGTGCCACGGCCGGTGAGCCTGCGGACGAGCTCGGCCCATGAGGGAGGCTTGAGGAACACGAGCAGCGCGTCGTCCTTCAGTACCTCCCTGACCTGTCTGGCACCCGACAGGTCGATCTCGAGCAAGGTCGGCAGGCCCTGCTCAAGCCTATTGCGCACGGGTTCGGCGGGCGTGCCGTATTTGTTGCCCGCGAACTGCGCCCACTCAAGCAGTTCTCCGGCGCAGACCATGCGATCAAACTCGGCGTTGTCCACAAAATGGTATTCCCGCCCGTTCACTTCTCCCGGCCGAGGCCTTCGAGTAGTTACGGAAACGGAAATCCAGATCTCCGGACTGCGGCGCCGAAGAGCCGCGACGACTGTGCTCTTCCCGACCCCGGAAGGCCCGGAGAGCACAGTCAGCCGCGAATTCTTCCGGTCCGCGGGCAACATAACGCCTTCCGGCGCCGCATTCCCCGCGGCGGCGGTTCCGCGCGTTTTACCGCCGGGTGCTTCGGCCATGCCTGCGCACCCGTGACGGCCGCGCCAACCGCCCGCCGTGCTCGCTCACCGCTTCAGAGGTCCGCACCGAACTCCTGCTCAAGGGCGGCGCGCTGGTTAGCGCCAAGCCCCCGAACGCGGCGGGACTCGGCGATGCCGAGCCGTTCCATGATCTGCTTCGCGCGGACCTTGCCGACACCTGGCAGCGACTCAAGGAGAGCCGAGACCTTCATCTTGCCAATGACGTCGTCGGTGGATCCGTCCTTGATGACTTCGGACAGGGTCACCGCGCCGCGCTTGAGGCGATTCTTAACGTCGGCGCGTTCCTTGCGCGCTATCGCCGCCTTCTGCAAGGCCTCTGCGCGCTGTTCGGGAGTGAGGGGAGGAAGAGCCACTCGGGGTCACCTCGGGTTTCGTCGTAAAAAAGGTTGGACGGGAGGGGAAACTAGCGAGTCAAGCACCCTTTCGGCAACGCGAACCTCCGTTTATGTCATCACAAATCCAAATATATTACTCTGTACACACGTCTTGTTACTCAAAGTAGTCAATGCCAGGTCCCAGGCGACGGAACGCTCTCGCGGAGTGATAGCCGCACCGCGCCGAACACCTCCTCGAAGGCTTTCCGCAACCTGGGTCAAATGTTCCATTTGTCTGTTTCTATGGATACGGTACCGCAGCGCGTGACCCTCCGGCAGCGACACGCCGTTCACCCGCTCGACAGGTACCGGCGAGCCGGCTTTCCCGGCCGTCCCGGTCCGCAGGGCGACGGCACGGAGGAGGCCGCCCCGCCCGGCGGGCACGGGCGCGCCGCCCGCCTCCGGCGGCTGCCGCCTCAACCATACACGCAGCGACGAAGCCCGGACGTACCGCCGCAAAGTCCAGTTCAGGGACTCCCTCCGGGGAGGGAAAGCACGGCCCTGTGACCGACGCTCCGCCGACGTGCCACCCCCATGGCCGGCACCGCCCGCGGCGGGTCGGTGGCGGAATCCCGGCAGCGGCGCACCGGCCCGGGGCGACCAGGCACCGGTCCGCCATTGGAGTGGCTTATGCGCCTTATGGTGATTTAGTGCCGCTTTATTCATAATCTATGATGTTCCACGCTCATCTCGTCCTGAGAGGACATTTTACCCACCGCAGCGTTCCGATCACAGTGCAGTCGCGATGAATCGTCGCAGGTAGAGTTTGTTGCGCCGAACACATCTACGGTCAGGAGGAAACACCTGATGCCAGTGTGACCCCTGCGGCCCTTGCCTGCCACCCAGTTCGTGGGACTGGCCCAAATGCCTAACAAGAAATAAGCGTGGCGTGAACCGCTGCCGCCGGCTTACGTCGCGGGAACGGCGCGGCGCAGGGATCCCGCGATCGCGGCCGCGGCGGCACCGGGGTCGGAGGCCTTGGTGATAGGGCGGCCTATCACCAAGAGGTCCGCGCCCGCCTTGAGCGCCTCTACCGGGGTGGCGACCCTGGCCTGGTCGTCGCTCGTGGCACCCGCGAGGCGGATGCCAGGGGTAATCAGCAGGATGCCCTGGCCCACCTCGGCGCGAACGGCAGCGACCTCCTGCGGGGAGCAGACGAGGCCGCGCGCGCCCGCCGAGACGGCAAGCGTCGCCATCCTGCGGACCGCGTCGCTGACCGAGCCGTCCATGCCCAGCTCGACGAGGTCCTTGTCGCCGATCGAGGTCAGCAGCGTCACCCCGGCGACGATCGTGTCCGGCGCGGCCTCCACGGCCGCCTTGATCATGTCCGCCCCGCCCGCCGCGTGGACCGTGAGGATCTCCGGGCGCAACTTGGACACGGCGCGGGCCGCGCCCGCCACGGTGTTGGGGATGTCGTGCAGCTTGAGGTCGAGGAAGACCTGGACGCCGCTCCCACCGCGGACCGTCGCCACCACCGCGGGGCCGTACCGCAGGTACAGCTCAAGGCCGATCTTGACGGTGGACACGTGCGGCGTGACGAGCGTCGCCCAGTGCGCCGCCACTTCGATGTCAGGCGCGTCAAGCGCGACGGCGACCGGTGCCAGCCGCCTGTCCGGTACCGCCGCGTCCCTCCAGCGGACTGGCCCTCGGGGAGGCGTCCCTCCGGTTGTTGACTGCACGCCAGTCTCCTCTCTCGAAGGTTCTCTCAACTGTGCTCCGGACTCCCCCGGCCGGGTGGCACCTTCCGCTGGATTGCCCGGTGACTGGTCTCCCCCGGGTGCTACCGCCGCCGCGGCGGCGGACACGTCCCGGGTGGCACGCTCGGTCAGCGCCGCCAGGCTGCCGCGCAGCGCGGCGCGCTCCTGGTGGCTTCCTGAGGCCGCAAACCGCGCGTTGAGCGCCTGCTGCTCCGCCTTAAGCTCCTGGTACGCCGCGGCCAGCTCCGCCAGCTCTGGCGGGATCGTGAAGGTTCTGACCGGCCGGCCGCCCGCGCGTGTCGCCGCCGTCATCAGGCCGACGATCAAGGTGCCCAGGTCATGCACCAGGCCCTCGAGCTCCGCG
>JAWWPV010001146.1:0-2804 GCA_033854775.1 Trebonia sp. | reverse complement strand
CGCGCTGCCTGGGCCGATGGCGGTCTTGGCCTGGTGGGAGAGGCCGCGGGCGGCGATCCGCTGCCACGCCCCGGTATCGCGGTCGCCCTGCCAGCCGCACCCGGGGCATCTCGCCCACTTCCATCCTGGCGCCGCGGGCGTGTCGGGGCCCTTGCAGTGCCGCAGCGCCGCCAGGCAGCGGGGGCAGGTGTGCGACTGCGCGCTCATCCCCGCGGCTGCGAGCTGTTGGCTCAGACCGCCCAGGGAGGCCGCGGGTGATTCGTGCTCGTCAGCGGGGCCGGCCGGCGGGGGTGGTGGCGGGGTGGATGTTCTGGTTGAGGTGGAACACGTTGTCTGGGTCGAAGCGGGCTTTGAGGCTGGTGAGCCGCTGGAACTTCTGCGCCCCGTAGGCGTCGCGGACGCGGTCTTCGCCCTCGATGCCGAGGTTGTTGACGTAGACGCCTCGGCCGTAGGGTGCTATCTGGTCGGCGTACAGGCGGGTGCTGGCGCGTCGGGTGTCGTCTTCGCCGGGGTCGGTCCAGCTGGTGGCGGCCATGAACTCGAACCGGGCGCCGCGGTGGCCGGCCGCTGTGTCCTGCTCGCCGATCCGGGCGATGGCGCCGCCCCGGGTCTGCAGCGATCCGGTGACGGGCGCGCCGCCGCCGGGTGATGCGGCGCCACGGCCCAGGAAGGCGTCGATGGCGGTGTCCGGTAGGTCCCACAGGTAGTGCGACTTCCAGTACCGGCGCACCCCGTGGCTCCAGAAGGCGTCGTTGCTGGTCTGCACTTCCAGGTAGGGCACGGGACCGGTCATGTCGCCAAGCGATGGTGCCGCGAGTCGTAGCCGGCGGCCCAGCACCGCGCCTTCCTCGACGTCGCCGATGTGGACGAACGCCAGCGATACGACGGGCTTGCCGTGGTAGTGCTCCGGTACCGGCGAGCCCGGTTCGGCATCCCAGACGGAGGCGACCCAGGTGGTCTCGTCGGTCGCCTCCGCGGCGAGCTCGCGGAAGGCCGCCAGCACGGCGCGGCCGTCGGCGATGTCGTAGAAGCCGGCGCCGGTGGTCACCATCGGCCCGACCGGGTGCAGCTCGAACTCGAAGGAGGTGACGATGCCGAAATTCCCGCCGCCGCCGCGCAGCGCCCACAGCAGGTCGGGGTCGTGCCCGTCGCTGGCGACCGTGACGCTCCCGTCAGCGAGGACGACCTCGGCCGCGCGGAGGTTGTCGCAGGCCAGCCCGTGCTTGCGGGCGGTCCACCCGAACCCGCCGCCCAGGGTCAGGCCGGCGACCCCGGTGTGCGAGACGAAGCCGCTGGTAACTGCCAGCCCGTGCCGCTGTGTCTCCCGGTCGAGGCCGGACAGCAGGCTGCCGGCCTGCACCGTGGCCCGCCGGGCGTCCGGGTCGACGCGGACGGCTGCCATCCGCGACAGGTCGATGGTCATGGCCCCGTCCGCGACGCCGAGGCCGGCGATGCTGTGGCCGCCGCCGCGCACGGCGACGTCAAGACCGTGCCGGCGTGCGGCGCGCAGCGCGCTGGTGACGTCGCCGGTGTCGGCGCAGCGGGCGATCAGCGCCGGATGCCGGTCGATGCTGGCGTTCCATACCCGGCGCGCGGTCTCGTATCGTTGGTCGCGCGGTAGCAGGAGGTCTCCCCGGAAGGTGTCGCGCAGCTCGCGGGACACATCCAGTGCCGCCCGGGCGTTGTCCGTTGCAGCGTTCATCGGCCAGCTCCGTTCGTGATCGGCGTACGGGGACAGTATTGATCGCCGGGCTAAACTTGGGGCTAAACGCGACCTAGACGCCGGGTCGTCGAGCATGAAGACGACAATGGGAGGCTGCAGTCGGGAGGTTCCGCGCATGCAGTTCCGGATCCTCGGGCCGGTTACGGTGATCGACGAGGCCGGGGCGGCCCTGCCGCTCGGGCCACCGCGGCAGCACGCGCTCCTCGCCGCCTTGCTGCTTCACCTGGGCGAGCCGATGCCGGTCGATCGGCTGATCGGCCTGCTGTGGGGAGATGCCGCGCCCGCCTCTGCGGCGACGATCGTGCATGGCTCGGTGGCGGGGCTGCGGCGGACCCTCGAACCCGCCGGGACGCAGGACCGCAGCCGGCTGCTGGTCACTCAGGCGAGCGGTTACGCGCTGCGTGTGGCGTGGGAACAGGTCGACGCGGCACGCTTCGAACGGCTCGCTGCCGAGGGGCGAAGCCAGGTGCGGGACGATCCCCGGCGGGCGTCGGGGATCCTGGGGCAGGCCCTGTCCTTGTGGCACGGGCCGGCCCTGGCCGGGGTGGGCGCGCCCTTCGTCGCCGGCGCCGTGCACCGGCTCGGGGAGCTTCGTCTCGAGGCGCTGGAGGCGCGGGCGGGCGCCGACCTCGCCCTCGGCAAGCACGCCGACCTGGTGAGCGAGCTCGGCGAGCTGGTGGAGCAGTACCCGCTGCGGGAGCGGCTGTGGGCCCAGCTCATGGTCGCCCTCTACCGGTGCGGGCGGCAGTCCGACGCACTGGCCGCCTACCAGGCGGCCCGACGTCTGCTCGATGAGCAACTCGGCGTCCTGCCGGGGCCGGAGCTGGAGAGCATGCAGCACGCGGTGCTGCAGCATCACCCCTCACTCGACCCTCCTGGCGCGGCACGAACGCGACCGACGCTGCCCCGCCCGCTCGGCGAGTTCGTGGGCCGGCAGCAGGAGAGCGCCCAGCTCGCCGAGCTGCTCGACAGCCACCGGCTGGTGACCCTGGTCGGCGCGGCCGGTGTCGGGAAAAGCCGCCTGGCCGTGGAGGTCGCCCGCTCGATCACCGGCCGGTATCCCGGCGGGACCTGGTTCGTC
>JAWWPV010001145.1:0-3467 GCA_033854775.1 Trebonia sp. | reverse complement strand
GCCTTCTCCATCATGACGAACGACGCGCCCGCCTCCGCGGTGATCTCACCGTCGCCGACGCTGACGATCCTGCTGGCCCGGCTGGTGTCGATGACCAGCCCGCCGTACAGGGGGATCGCCTGCCCGTAGTTCCCGGTGCCCTGCCCGCGCACCGTGACGGGGACGCGGTGCCGGTGCGCCGCGCCGACGGCGGCGGCGATGCCCGTCGCATCCCTCGGCCTCACCACCACGTCGGCGACGCCGCCCGGCAGCATCGGCTCGAGCACCGGGCTCATGTGCGCCCAGTCGGTACTGGCCGACAGGCGAGCGGCCTCGTCGGTGATGACTGCTTCGCGGCCGAGCTCCTTCTCCAGGTCTGCTTTAAGAGATTGAATGATCCCGAACGGGAGCGGGGTGACTGCGGGGAGCTCAGCCCGGTCGAAGCCGGGGAGAGCGCGCTCCCCGGCTCCGCGCGGGTCGGGCATCAGGCTGGCGTCAGGCATTGTTTCCCAACTTCAGGGTTTCCCAACTTCAGGGCTCACTGCTTCAGGCTGATCGAGGGGTCGATGAACTGGTTGGTGACGATGTCGGACGGCTTCAGGCCGGGCAGCGTCTGCTTGCCCTGCGCGGCGTAGATCGGCTTGAGGATGCCGATCAGCTGCTGCACCCGCGCGTCGGTAAACGCGCCGAGCGTGCCGTCGGGGGCGTTGCCGATGATGCCCAGCTTCTTCATGGTGGCGACCGCGTAGTCCGCGGTGCCCTGGGTGTAGACCCAGCCGTTGTTGTACGCGGTGACCAGCTGGAGGATCAGCTTCTCCGCCGGCGCCGGGTTCGCGACGTAGTCAACGATGGCCTGCTGCATGATCGGCACGAGCTTCTTCAGGCAGGGCGTGAGAGCCGCCAGCTTGTCCTTACGGACGCCGATCTCCTGCTGGTAGAAGTTGAACCCGGCGTCCGCGATCAGCTCGTACTTCAGCGGCTTGTCCCAGGAGCGGACGTCATGCGACCAGATGTAGGGCTCGGCGGTCGCGAAGCCCTGCACGGCGTCCTGGCCGCCGGACGCGACAAACACTGTGGGCGTCCCGTCGTAGGACCCGTTGACCTGGCTCTTCTTCAGGACGCCCTTGCCGATCAGGTAGTCCATGTATGAGGCACCCTGGTAGTAGAGCACGGAGGTGCTGGTCTTGCCGATGTCCGCGATCGTCTTCCAGGTGGGATGGGCCGCCGGCGACCACTGGATGATCTGCGGGCTGATCTCAAGCCCCGCCATGACCGCGACGGTAGGCTGCGTCTGCGACAGCGCGATCTGCTCATCGGTGCCGAGGTAGCCGAGGGTGATCGAGGAGTCCTTGTACATCTGCGAGCTCACGGTCTGGTAGCCGATCGCAGGGCCGCCCGCGCGGATCTGGAGCTGCACCCCGGTGTCGATGCCGCCGTGTGCGACTAGCTCGCCAGTCACGGACTTGGCACCCGCGTTGATCGTCGGGTTGGGGCCGAGCAGCTCGTACTGCCCGCCGTGTTCCGCTTCTGGGTTCCAGTCGGTCTGCAGCACGATCGTGGACGGGCAGCCCGCCGCCTTCAGGTTGTCGGCGGCGGGGACGGCGCCGGCGCCGCCCGAGGACGCGGGGCTGCTGCTGCTGACGGCGCTGCTGCTACTGCTGCCGCTAGCGCAGGCTGGGGCGGTGATCGCGAGCGCCGCGCCGACTGTCGCCGCGGCGGCGAGTCTCATCCTGCGTCGTGGAATCAAGTGGTCCTCCAGTATGGTCAAGGCCGCTGACGGCCGGTGTTTAGCGTGTTGGGCGGGCCGGCGGCACTGCCGGCGTGGACGCGACGGGGGTGAGGAAACGAGAGCGGGTGCGAGGGAAGCGGGAGCGGAGGAGGGGGAGCGGGCGCGGAGGGGTCGGGAGCAGGGAGCGGTCAGCGGCGCTCGGGCTGGTACCAGCGGCCCACGACGCGCCGGGACAGCCAGCCGAAGAAGACGAAGACGGTGATGCCGAGCCCGCTCGCGGTGAGCACCGACGCCCAGAGCTGCTCGCCTTCTGTCAGTGAGGTGTAGACCGACATGTTCGTGCCGAGGCCGGGCTGGCCCTGCTTGAAGAAGAACTCGCCGACGATCGCGCCGATGACGGCGAGCCCGGCCGAGACCCGGAACCCGGCGAACATGGCGGGCAGCGCCGCCGGGAACTGCAGCTTCCACAGCCGCGTCCACCGGCCGACCTTGTGCAGCGTGAACAGGTCGTGCATCCCCCGGTCGGCGGACTGCAGGCCGAACAGCGTGTTCGAGACGATCGGGAAGAAGGCGATGATGACCGCGACGATGATGCGGCTGGTCAGGGCGAACCCGAAGAAGAAGCTGAGGAACGGGGTGAGCGCGAGGATCGGCACGGTCTGCAGCACGACCGCCCACGGGTACAACGCGTTCTCCACCCACGTCGCCTGGCTCATCAGCAGCGCGGTGCCAACGCCGAGGACGATGGAGATCGCCAGCCCGCTGAACGTCACCTCGGCGGTGGTACCAAGCGCGCTCACCAGCGCGGTGAAGTTGGACCAGGTGAAGAAGCCGACCTCGAGGACCCGGTGCGGCGGGGGGAGCATGAACCGCTGGTACTGGTTAAGCACGACGTCGGAGATCAGGTACCAGACTCCGATGATCACCCCGGCCACCGCGACCGGCAGGCCGATCCTGGTGCCGAGCCGCGCCGCCGTCGCCCTGGCGCCGCCCTGCCGCGCGGGGAGCACAGGGCCCGCGGCAGTCGCCACCACCCGTTCCTCATCCAAGGTACCGGCCGCCTCGATGCCGGTGCTCGTCTCCGCGGCGCTCATCACACGCTCCTCAGGTGGCTGGAAACCTCGCCGCACAGGGCCGCGTACTCCGGCGTGTAGCGGAGCTCGGGCGCCCGCGGGTACCCGAACGGGACACCGATGTCCGCGATCACGCGGCCCGGCCGCGCGCTCATCACCACCACCCGGGTGGAGAGGAACACCGCCTCGGCCACCGAGTGGGTCACGAACAGCGCCGCGAAGGAGCGCAGCTGATGGGTGCGGAGCAGCTCGTCGTTCAGCCGCTCCCTGGTGATCTCGTCAAGCGCGCCGAACGGCTCGTCGAACAGGAACACCTCTGGGTCAAGCACCAGCGACCTGGCCAGCGACGCCCGCATCCGCATGCCGCCGGAGAGCTGGTGCGGCAGGTGCTGCTCGAAACCGGTCAGGCCGACGAGCTCGATCGCCTCCGGGATCCTGCGCTTGCGCTCGGCCTTGCCCATCTTCTCCAGCTCGGCGAACAGGCCGACGTTCTGCTGGACGCTGCGCCACGGCAGCAAGGTCGCGTCCTGGAAGACGTAGCCGAGCCGCATCGCGTTCACTTCGACGCTTCCCCCGGTGATGTCGTCGAGCCCGCTGGCGATGCGCAGCAGTGTGCTCTTCCCGCAGCCGGAGGGCCCGACGACCGAGACGAACTCGCCGGGTGCCACCGCCAGGCTGGCGTCCGC
>JAWWPV010001144.1:0-4100 GCA_033854775.1 Trebonia sp. | reverse complement strand
ATGCTCCGCCAGGCTGATAGCCGGCGGTGACGTCCCGGCTGCGCCTGGCCGGAGGCGGCCCGCAGCGCCAGAGCGGGACTTGCCCTGGCGGCGGCCTGGCAACGCGGGCCTGCGCGCCGGCCTGAGCAGGGGACGCGGGGCAGCGCCTCTCGGGCCGGACGTGAAGCCCGGTCCTCGCGGCTGACCGGACCGCCGTGACCGCTGACCGCCCGGTGGAGCGACAGCCAGGAACCCTGAAGGGATGTTCCCCTGGTGAGAGAGCTAAAGGGAGGCGGAGACGGGAATCGAACCCGTGTACAGGGCTTTGCAGGCCCTTGCCTAAGCCACTCGGCCACTCCGCCATAGGAGCGAGCTTCGACGGCTTACGCGCCGCCTCGCGGGGGTCAGCATCCACCCTAAGCCGCGCTACCGAGCGGACGACGGGATTCGAACCCGCGACCCTCACCTTGGCAAGGTGATGCTCTACCAGCTGAGCCACGTCCGCATGCCAGTCCGAGGAGACCTCGGGCCTGTCGCCGGATCTCTCCGGCGCTGCGTCAGAACTGTATCCGATCCTCGCCCAACCACCAACTCGAAGCGGGGGGTTGGCGGCAAAAATATGTCTCCCGAGTGCTGGCTGGCCACTCTGCTTCCAGCGTTAACACAGGTCAGGTGGCGCATGGCGGGAACCAGGCACCCGTTCGGAATGATCATCAGCGGTACCGGCACGGACCCGCGCCGGCCGCGCCCGCCGCAGCGCGGACCGGGCCATAGCAGAAGCCCCCGGCATCCGCGGAAGCGTATCGGGCGGGGGAGGCTCCGATCGCACGGCAGCGATGCCGGGGGCTTGACTGGGGGTTATCCCGGCCCGTTACGGGGGCCCGGGCCGGGAAGCCGGTGGCGCGCTTAGCGCGCTCTCACTGCGCCTTGCGGATCAGCTCGTCCAGCTCGGTCTCGACGTCGACGAAGTCGGTCTCCTCGCCGGCCGGGACGATCGCGTAGGTGCGCTTGAGGAAGTCCGAGATCTCCTTGACCGGCGCCTCGAAGTGGGCCTGGCCGAAGGGAGAGGACAGTTCGATGTTCAGCACGTTGCCTGGCATCCCGTCCGCGGAGCCGGACGACGGCCAGACCACGACGTCCCCGAGCCCCTCGCGGCCCTCGATGCCGCTGGACAGTAGCTCTCGCGCGAAGATCCACTCGACCGGCTCGTCGAGCCCGACGTGGAACGCGATGCGGATCGCGTACGGGTCTTCCTTCGAGTAGTAAAGGCTCGCCACGAGTGGCACGATCGTCTGCTGCGGAACGACCAGCCGAAGTCCGAGTTCTGCCGATACCGTGCTGCTGCTGTCCATCGTCAGTCCAACCTCAATCTCAGGTGGTCCCGGTTAGGGATACCGGGCTCTTTGTTATGGCGCGACCAGTGGTCGACTGATGTGAATACGGAGCGTTAGGTAGGCAGATGCCCGATTGCTTCCGTTTGCACGTTTGTCGGCTGCGCGGCCGCCGGGGGAGTCGTCAACGGTATCCGTCGCCTCCACACACCAATACTGTCTAACGGCGTGGCCGCAGTCTATTGTTCCTGCGTATCGATTGCACTGCTTGTGACCTACCTCGCACCCCGCTTGTAGCAGGGGATAGCGCTTGGTAAGCGATCGGTAACGTAGGGCTATCAGACCTCTGGTTGCTGCTATCGATTGCATTGCTGAGAGTAGCCGAACTTCAACCTACCTGTCAGTAGGTTCGGCAAGATTTCTTCTCGTGTCGGCCTGCTGCCACCCTGCTGCCACCTTGCTGCCACCTGCCGTCCTCTCGACTGCCACTTTCGGCCCGCGAAGTTAGCGTCCCGACGCTGCCCACGGCACTCTCAGCGATGCGCTAGCATGTTGGGGCAGCGGGCGATTGGCTCAGCGGGAGAGCGCTTCGTTCACACCGAAGAGGTCACTGGTTCGATCCCAGTATCGCCCACCAGCACGCAGGCGGTGGCTCCCTTTGGGGGAGTCGCCGCCTTCTGTCGTTTAGTGACCAACTGCGTGGCTCAGCCCCACCCGGGCGTTCCGTCTGCCTCGTCACTGACGCTCCGGTCGGTCAGGAAAATTCGCTCTTGCACCAGGCTCGGTCCGGTGGGAGCATCCAAGGCAAATCTCTGGATGACCGTCTAAGCAAATGTCACATATCGGCGCCGGAGTCATCAGGAGTAGGTGAATGCCATGAGATTTAGGCTCCGCTCTTTTGGTACGGCCAGTCTCAGTATCGCAGTGACAGTGATCGCCGCCGGGTGCAGTAGCGGCGGCACCGCGAGCACCGGCCCGAGCCCGACAACCTCAGGATCGGTCAATGTCTCGCAGCCCAAGGCAGGCGGCTCGATCACCGTGCTCGAGGGCAAGGGGTATTCCGGTGACTGGCCGTACGGCTTCGACCCGGCGACCAACGTAGACGCCATCCCCAACCAGGACATGATGGAAGCGATCTACGGCCAGCTGTTCATGCTCGGCCCGGGCGGGAAGATCGAACCGGACCTGGCCACCGGCTACTCGTTCAGCCCCGACGCCAAGACGGTCACGATCACGCTGCGGCAGGGCGTGAAGTTCAGCGACGGCACCCCGTTCAACGCTCAGGCCGTGCTCTACAACTGGAACCGCGACTTCGGCCCGCTGGCCGTTAAGGCGGGAATCTCGCCTACGTGGCCGGTCGCCAGGACCAACCCGAAGGATCCCACGTCGACGCCCGTCAAGGGGGCGTACGCGGCGACCGGGCCGTACACCCTCGTGATCCACCAGGCCATCCCCAACGCCGCGTTCATCAACCAGCTGTTCGACACGATCCCCACCTGGATCGGCTCGCCGGCCGCCGTCCAGAAGATGGGCGAGCTGGCGTTCGCCAAGAACCCGGTGGGCGCGGGACCGTTCGTGGTGGAGAGCGACACCTACAGCAACCAGGTCGTGGTGAAGCGGAACCCGACGTACTGGCAAGCCGGCCGGCCGTACCTGGACCAGATCACGTTCAAGACGGTCGGCACGGACGAGACCGCGCTGGAAACGATGCTGGCCGGCGGGGCCCAGGTCTACGGCGGCCTCGGGGAGACGGCGCTCATCAACGAGGCCGAGCAGCACTTCCAGGTGCTCGACCAGCCCGGCACGTCCCCGTACGACCTGCAACTCAACACCGCGATCCCGCCGTTCAACAACCCCAAGGCGCGGGAGGCGATTTACGCGGCCACCGACTTCTCCCCGATCCTGGCGCACATCTTCGGCAACCGGTACCCGGTCGTGGAGGGCTTCACCGGGCCTGGCGGCATCTGCTACCAGCAGCACGTGCCCGGGTACCAGGGCTATAACCCGACCCTGGCCAAGCAACTCGTCCAGCAGTCGGGCCTGGACAAGGTGACGATCAACCTGGGCACCATCAGCTCCTCCCAGGTCGCGGTGGAGACCACCCAGGCCCTGGAGACCGAGTGGGCGGCCGTCGGCATCAAGGCCACCCTCCAGAGCTATGTGCTGAACAGCCTCATCCAGGCCTTCGAGAAGAACAGCGGGAAGTGGTGGCAGTCGATGGTCCAGACCGCCGGCGCCTTCGACCCCGCGGGCGGCATCGGCGTCTCCTTCCGGTTCTCGTCCGCGTCGCCGTTCAGCGGGGTACACGACCCGCACCTGGACACTCTGCTGAACCAGGCGCAGGGCTCCACGAGCCTGCCCACCCGCTGCAACTACTACCACCAGGCGCAGGAGTACATCGCCAAGAACTTCTACGGGCCGTTCTACTTCTCCCTCGACCCGACCAACGTCTCCGCGAAGGGGATCGGCGGTCCCGGGCTGACCTCCGCGGTGCCGGCGGTCGCCGTCACCCCCACCATCCCGTGGGAATCCGTGTGGTACAACCCGCCGAGCTGATGTAGCCGCTGATGTAGCCGCGGGCGGCGGCGGGCGGTGGCTTCCTTGAAATGAGGAAGCCACCGCCTATTTCTTTAGGCGCCGGCTGCCGCCGTGCCAGTCTTCCTGGGATCGAAGTAGAAGTTGATGTCCGCGTGGTTCACGCTGCCTGGTTCCATGGTTATCAGGATGACGGCTCGCTCTGCTGGCGCTGGTAGCGGACCAGGCGGCAAGGACCGCGATCATGGGAGGACA
>JAWWPV010001143.1:0-4991 GCA_033854775.1 Trebonia sp. | reverse complement strand
GAGAAGACCAAGTTGAAGGCGTCGAACGCGCTGAGCTCGCGTACGAGGCCGGTGGCGTTTCTTACGAACAAATTCCTGCTGCTTGTGGGCGGCTGCGAACCTGCCCGCGCTCCTGCGGTGGCCACTGCACGCTCCTGTCTGTCGGTGAGAAATCAGTGATGAGTGGACGCCAACGTGGGCGGTGCGGCCGTTGCCACACCATGACCACGCAATTGTCAGGCCTCAAGATTTCAAGGTCAACAAGAGGGGGTGTCGCGGAGGGGCGTTAGGCAGCCCCGTCAGCTGAAGTGCCGGCGCCGCCGGTGTTCCCGGGCGATGCGCCGGTTACATCGAAGCACTTGAATTCATCGGCTGCGGTCCTTGATGGACCGTTTTCTGCAATATTCAGTACAGTCGATAGGGCAATGGGCAATGCGCGTTCAATCAAATGTTCGAATAAATTCGCGGATAACGATAAAGCCAGCTCAGTGATCATCGCGGCGGTGGTGGCCGATTGCGGATATGTTTCGGAAATAACGGTCCTGTATCTCGTGCTGATGCCGCCCTTATCAGGGGCGGACAGTCAATAATAAGAAGCAACAAGACTGAGTTGACGCACGGGTCAGCGCGGGCGGAAGTCACGGGAGTGGCCGTATGGGGGTACCAAGTTCCGCCGGTCAGGCACCTCCGCGCAGCGCCGGTCGCTCGATCGGGTCCTACTTCGTCACCAGGCTGGCCGTGCCCGCCGCTTGCCTGGTGCTCGTGTGGGCCGCCGTGGCCGGTCTCGTGTTTGCCGGCGCGCTGCACCACGTCGTCCACCCGTCCGCGCACCGGGCGCTCGTCGAGGCGGTGGTGATCGCCGGGTCCGGGCTCCTCGTGGCCCTTGTCATGGTCGCGCTCATCGGGACCGTCGCCCGCCAGCTCGCCAGAGAGGCCGCCAGCCTCGCGGTGACGGCCCGCCACCTCGCCGACGAGCAGCTGCCGAGGACCGTGGCCCGGCTGCGCGACGGCGCCGCCACCGGCACCGGGGAGACGGCGACGCTGCAGGCCGCCAGGCAGGCACCGCCCGCCAGGATCGCGGAGTTCGCGGCCGTCACCGCGGCGCTCGCGAGCATGCAGGACACGGCGACCACGGCGGCCGTGGCGGAGGCGCGGCTGCGCGGCGGCTTCCGGCAGGTGCTGACCAGCCTGGGCCGGCGGAACCAGTCGCTGCTGCTGCGCCAGCTGCGCATCCTCGACACGCTGGAGCAGCAGGCGGCCAGCCCGGCCGCGCTCGCCGACCTGTTCGCGCTCGACCACCTCACCACCCGGATGCGGCGCCACGCCGAGAGCCTGACGGTCCTGTCCGGCGCGCCCGCGGCCCGGCCGAGGATCGGCCCGGTCGCGGTCATCGACGTCATCCGCGCGGCCGTGGCGGAAACCGAGGACTACAAGCGGGTCGTCCTCCGCACGGAAACAGCCGAGGTAGTGGCCGCGTCCGCGGTCAACGACATGATCCACCTGCTGGCCGAGCTGATCGAGAACGCGACCATGTTCTCGCCGTCGGCCACCCGGGTTGAGGTCAGGGCCGAGCGGGTCGCCAACGGCTTCGCCATCGAGGTCGAGGACCGTGGCCTCGGCATCGCGCCCGACCAGCTGAGCGACCTGAACGTGCGGCTGGCCAGCCCGCCCGACTTCGACATCGTGGACGCCGACCGGCTCGGGCTCTTCGTCGCGGGCCTGCTGGCCGCCAGGCACGGCGTCGAGGTGTCGCTCACCCCGTCGCCCTACCGGGGAACCAAGGCGATCGTGCTGCTGCCTGAAGAGCTGGTGCTGCCCGACACCGACGCCGGCGGCCCGGCCGGCGCGGCCCGGCTGCGCGCCACGAACGCGCTCTCCCTGGTCGGCGTGGCCGCGCCAGCCGCGCTGCCGGAACCCAGGCAAGGGGACGACGACCCCGCCGGGCAGGCCGTCACCACCTTCCACGGCCTGCCGCGCCGCGTCCGGCCGGACAAGCAGTCGCAGCCGGCCGAGGAAGACCGCCCGGCGGGTCACGGCCGGGAGGCCGCGCCCACGGACGCGCCCGCGCCCGACGACGCGCGGCGGCTCGCCGCGTCGCTCCAGCGAAGCTGGCACAGAAGCCGCGCCGATGATGACCCCGCCGATGATGACGCCGGCGAGCCGGACGGCGGGCGGCCAGGCGGCTGGGCGCCGGACAAGGAGGAGGAACGTAATGGCTGGTGACGAGGGCGCGGGCGAGCGGGATCTCGCGTGGCTGCTCGACGACCTCGCGTCGCGCGTCAAGGACTTCACGCGAGCCGTCATCCTGTCCAGGGACGGCCTGCTGCTCGCGGCGTCCAGGGACTTGTCCAGGGAAGAGGCGGAGCACCTGGCGGCGGTCGCCGCGGCCCTGCAGAGCCTGGCGACGGGCACCGGGGAGCGCTTCAAGGCGGGCGGGGTCAGGCAGACGGTCATCGAGCTTGAGCACGGGCTGCTGTTCGTGATCGCGGCAGGCGAGGGCAGCTGCCTGACGGCGCTCTGCCCGGCGGACGCGGACGCGGGCATGGTCGCGTACGAGATGGCGATGCTGGTCAAGCGAGCCAGGCCGCACCTGATCTCGCACGCGAGGTTCCCCGCAAGCGTGATCACGGGGGAGTGAGAGCGGTGCCGCCGCCCGACAGCTCTTCCCCGGGGGGACGATCTCCCGGAAGGTGGGTCCGTCGCGACTCCGGTCCCGTCGTCCGCCCGTACGCGGTGACCGGCGGCAGAACGGAGCCCGCGGACGGCGAGGTGCTCGACGTGATCGCCGTGGTCGTCGCCATGCCCGGCGGCGACGCGGACGACGACGACCCGCAGCGCCGCACCCCGGAGCACCGCAGGATCCTCGCCCTGTGCCAGCGGCAGGCCACGGTGGCCGACATCGCCGCGGGCACCGGCCTGCCGCTCGGCGTGGTCCGTGTCCTGCTCAGTGACCTGATCCTGTCCGGGACGGTCGCCGTGATCAGGCAGCAGTCGGCGGGCCTCCGCCCAGGCAACGACGTGCTTCAGGAGATACTCAATGGCCTTCGCGCCCTCTGACCCCGCCGCCAGCGACATGGCACTGACCGCGCACAAGATCCTCATCGCGGGCGGGTTCGGCGCTGGCAAGACGACGCTGGTCAGCGCGATCAGCGAGGTTCGCCCGCTGCTCACCGAGGAGCCGCTGAGCGCCTCGAGCGTCGGCCGGGACAACCTCGTCGGCCTGCCGAACAAGACGACGACGACCGTCGCCCTGGACTTCGGCCGGATCACGATCAGCGAGACCCTCGTGCTCTACCTCTTCGGCGTGCCAGGGCAGGAGCGCTTCTGGTTCATGTGGGACGAGCTCGCCTACGGTGCCCTCGGCGCCGTCGTGCTCGCCGACGTGCGCAGGCTCGACGACTGCTTCCCTTCCGTCAACTACTTCGAAACGCGCGGGCTGCCGTTCATCGTCGCCGTCAACTGCTTCGACGACGCGCCCCGCTACGACCTCGCCGAGATCCGCCTCGCGCTCGACCTCGACCAGGACGTGCCCCTGATGCTGTGCGACGCCCGTCAGCAGGCCTCGGTCAAGAACGCCCTGATCCGCCTGGTCGAGAGCATCGCGGCCGACGACCCGGCCACGCTAGCCGCCCAGGGCCGCCGCCTGAGCATCGGCCGCTAACAGCAGCCCCCCGCGCCCCAGTCCCACCCACCTGGAGCAACGCGGCCCGGGCCGTGCCCCCCGGATGCGCCCCGCCCCCACCAGATGCGCCCCGCCCCCACCGGATGGTTGTGGCAACGAACCGCACATAACCGGCCCGCTGCCACAACCATCCGGCCCGGGCTCGCACGGCCGGGCCGTAACCGACAAAACGTGGCGTCCGCTGAAGGCCCTATCACGATAGGGTTACGGGTATGCCCGATAAGGTTCTGTACACCGCTGAGGCGACCTCGACCGGCGATGGCCGCAACGGCCACGTCGCCACTTCTGACGGCCGGATCGACCTGGACCTGGCGTTCCCGCCGGAGATGGGCGGCACCGGCGCAGGCTCCAACCCTGAGCAGCTCTTCGCGGCGGGCTACGCCGCCTGCTTCCACAGCGCGCTGCGCCTGGTCGCAGGCCGCGACCACGCCGCGCTCGGCGACTCGACGGTGACCGCGGAGGTTGGCATTGGCCCGGACGGCGACGCGTTTGGCCTGGTCGTGACCCTGGTCATCCACGTACCTGGGATGGAACGGGACAAGGTCCGCGAGTTCGCTGAGGCGGCCCACCAGGTCTGCCCGTACTCCCGGGCGACCCGTGGCAACATCTCCGTTGAGCTCCGAGTGCTGTGATCCCCCCGGGGGGGACCCATGACAGACATTGACCTGGACGCCATCAAGGCAGAGCGCACGCGCCTTGAGGCCGCGTACATCACGCCAGGCCGCCCGGCGACGTCCGCGCGCGGCATCCATCACGCGGCGCTGATCAGCTCCAACGTCGAGCAGACGATCAGGTTTTACCAGGGCATCCTGGAGTTCCCGCTCACCGAGCTGTTTGGGAACCGGGACTACAAGGGGTCGACGCACTTCTTCTTCGACGTGGGGAACGGGAACCTGCTGGCGTTCTTCGACTTCCCCGGCCTCGACCTGGGCCCGTACCAGGAGACGCTGGGCAACCTCAACCACGTCGCGATCTCCGTCACGCAGGAGAAGTGGGAGTACCTGCGGGGCAAGCTCGACGCGGCCGGCGTGCAGTACCAGGTGGCGAGCGGCACCTCGATCTACTTCAAGGACCCGGACGGCGTCCGCCTGGAACTCCTAGCCGACCCCCTCGGCGAGATGTACGGCACGAAGGTCCTCTAGCGCCCGGGTCGAACACCCGTAGCGCCCGAGTCGAACGCCCTTGGCTACGGAGGCCGGCCGATCGGGAGCCCTGCGGGGCTGGAGTACCGCGTTCTGCCCGGCTGGCCAGCCCGGTCTGTTGCGCCCTGGAGGGCGCCGCCCCCCGTCAGGCGTCAATGGCCATGGAGTAAGCCGGGCAGGGCGGGGCC
>JAWWPV010001142.1:0-4083 GCA_033854775.1 Trebonia sp. | reverse complement strand
ACACAGACCACGCCCTGAGCGACATGGTTGAGAACAGTATCATCAACTGCCTGGAATTCGAAAGGGAAAATAAGCATGGATAGGCTGAAGGTCGGAATCATATTCGGGGGCTGTTCCGAAGAACATCGCGTCTCCGTCAAGTCTGCGCGAGAGGTCGCGAAAAACCTCGATACAGAAAAGTATGAACCGCTCTGGATCGGGATTACGAAGAGCGGTGCTTGGAAGCTTTGTGACGGCCCCGACACAAACTGGGAAAACGGCAGTTCCCGTCTGGCCGTGCTGTCACCAGACAGAAGCGCACATGGATTGCTTGTCCTGGAGCAGGGACAATACGAAACGATCAGTTTGGATCTGGTGTTTCCCGTTCTGCATGGCAAGCTTGGCGAGGATGGTGCGATGCAAGGCCTGCTGGAGCTCTCCGGCATCCCCTACGTAGGCTGCGATGTCCAAAGTTCTGCTCTGTGTATGGACAAGTCCCTTGCTTACATCGTCGCCAGAAGCGCGGGAATCGCCACGCCGAGATTCTGGGCCGTCACGGCGGACGAGGATATCGATCCCGGTCGGCTTACCTATCCCGTCTTCGTAAAGCCGGCCCGTTCGGGGTCATCCTTCGGCGTCAGCAAGGTATCCCGGGAAGAAGAACTGCCGGACGCGGTGGAGGCCGCGAGACAGTTCGACTCGAAGGTGCTGATTGAAGAGGCTGTCGCCGGCAGCGAGGTCGGATGCGCGATCCTGGGGAACGATACGGACCTGATTGCCGGCGAGGTAGACCGGATCGCCCTGTCTCACGGCTTCTTCAGGATCCATCAGGAGAGTGAACCAGAAAGCGGTTCCAAAAACTCAACATTCATCGTTCCCGCCGACATTCCGGCAGAGTCGCGTTCGCTCGTCCAGGAGACGGCAAAGGCCGTATACCTTGCCCTGGGATGCCGGGGACTATCAAGGGTGGACATGTTCCTGAAGGAAGACGGAACAGTGGTCCTCAACGAGGTTAACACCCTGCCCGGCATGACCTCCTACAGCCGTTACCCGAGAATGATGGCAGCCGCAGGGTTGCCGCTTGCCGAAGTGATCGACCGGATGGTGTCGCTGGCACTGACAGGAAAAGCCGGTGAAAGGTGACTTTGTCTTCGTGGACGAGCTCGTGCCCGGAGTGCGCTGGGATGCCAAGTACGCCACCTGGGACAACTTCACCGGCAAGCCGGCGGACGGATACCTGGCAAACCGGATTGCCGGCACGAGGGCCTTGTGCGCAGCCCTGGAAAGAGCACGGGGAAAGGCCGCATCCCTCGGCTTCGGCTTGCTTCTCTGGGACGGTTACCGCCCGCAGCGCGCCGTAGACTGCTTCCTGCGCTGGTCAAAACAACCGGAGGACGGCCGGACGAAGCTACGGCACTACCCGAACATCGGCAGAGCCGAGATGCTCGAAAATGGATATGTGGCTGCCAAATCGAGCCACAGCCGGGGCAGCACCGTTGACCTGACGCTCTATTACCTTGCGACCGGCCGACTTGCCCCAATGGGCGGTGACCATGACCTTATGGATCCGATCTCTCATCACGGCGCAAAAGGAATCGCACTAGTCGAGGCAATAAACCGCGAGTACCTTTGCTCCGTCATGAAGACCTGCGGTTTTAGCTCATACGATTGCGAGTGGTGGCATTACACTCTGAACGACGAACCTTACCCAGACACCTATTTTGATTTTCCCATCACATGACCACTACGGGGACAGGCGTGACGGCACCGCGCGTCGTTGTCGCCGGCGGCCATTCGGCCGGGCACATCGAGCCCGCGATGAACTTCGCTGACGCGCTGCGCCGGCTGGAGCCCACGGCCGAGATCACCGCCCTCGGCACCGTCCGCGGC
The DNA here is from genome assembly GCA_033854775.1 of Trebonia sp. Taxonomy (GTDB): domain Bacteria; phylum Actinomycetota; class Actinomycetes; order Streptosporangiales; family Streptosporangiaceae; genus Trebonia. The sequence continues at coordinate 2,214 of JAWWPV010001142.1, read as the reverse complement.
CTGGACACCACGCTCATCCCGGCCCGCGGCTACCCGCTCGAACTCATTCCGCCGGTGCCGCTGCCGCGCAAGCTGAACCGGGCCCTGCTGCAGGCGCCGGGCAGGCTGCGCGACTCGGTGCTGGCGGCCGGGGCGGTGCTCGACCGCGTGCGAGTCGAGGTCGTGGTGGGCTTCGGCGGCTACGTGGCCGGGCCGGCCTACCTGGCCGCCCACGGCGGTTCGCAGGGCGCCCGGTCGATCAACGCCGCCGTGTCCGGCGCGGCGGCGGTGCTACGGGCGACTGGCGTGCAGGTGCTGCACATCACCGGGCCGCAGCACGCGGTCGAGGTGCCGGCCGGCGACCCCGCCGACCCGCCCTACGTCGTCATCCGCTACGTCGAGGAGATGCAGTACGCCTACGCCGCGGCCGACTTCGTGGTCTGCCGCTCCGGGGCGATGACGTGCGCCGAGCTCGCCGCTGTCGGCCGGCCTGGATCGAGGCCACCCTGATCCCGCTGCTCACCGATCCCGAGCGGATCAGGGCAATGTCGGCCCGCGCGTCGGCGGCCGCCGCACCTGACGCGGACGTCGTCCTGGCCCGGCACTTGCTCACCGCGGTCGCCGGGCGACGCAGGTTCGCCTCGCGCCGCGTGACACGCTGATCCACAGGCCTTGACTATGGTTCCCGGGGCCGTGCGGCAACTCGGCTGATCGTCATCTGCCAGTGGGCGGCGGCGCGACGGGTAGTTGCACCGTGACGCAGAGCCCCCCAGCGGCCCGGGGGGTGAGGGCAAGGGTTCCGTCGTGTGCCTGGGTGATGCTCTTGACGATTGCCAGGCCGAGGCCGACACCTGCATGGTCGCCGCGCATGCGTTCGGCGCCGCGCTGGAACGGTTCGGTGAGTGTCGAGACGACCTGCGGAGTGAGCTTGTGGCCGGTGTTTTCGACGGTGAGCACGACGGACCCGGGGTGGATGACGGTGTTGACCTGTACGGTGCCGTGTTCAGGGCGGTTGTGGACGATGGCGTTGTGCAGGAGGTTCGTGGTCATCTGCAGCAATAGAGCGGGTGAGCCGATGGTGGGGGTGATGTCCCCGGAGGTCTCGATGGTGACGCCGTGCTTCTCCGCGAGGGGGAGGAGCGTTTCGGTGGCTTCTTCCGCTACGAGGGACAAGTCGATGTGTTCCCGGGTGAAGGATCGCTGGCCGGTGCGGCTGAGCAGGAGCAGCGCTTCGGTGAGGTCGATCGCTCGGGCGTTGACGGCGCGGAGGCGTTCGTCGAGCTCGCCGCTGTCGCGGTTCGGATCGTTGCGGGCCACGTCGAGCAGTGCCTGCGTGATCGCCAGCGGAGTGCGCAGTTCGTGGGAGGCGTTGGCCGCGAATCTCTGCTCTTCGGCGACGTGTGCTTCGAGCTGCGTGAGCATGGCGTCGAAGGCGTCGGCGAGTTCGCGGAACTCATCTGTGCGGCCCGGTAGCCGGATTCGATGGGAGAGCGATCCGGTCGCCGCCATGCGTGCGGCGTCCGCGATGCGAGCCAGGGGGGCGAGCATCCGGCCGGCGAGGATCCATCCTCCCACGAGACCGAACACCAGCAGGAACGCCAGCACTGCGACTCCTGCTTGGCCGAAGGCTTGCTGGGCGGGGGAGCGGCCTGGAGCGAACGCCCCGCCGATGCCAGATCTCGTGGCTCTGATGAGCGGAGCGTGGGGGAAGTAACGCTGGAGAACCGCCCACAAGACGAGCAGCAAGGCACCCGCGAGCACGAGGAACCCGGCGTAGCTAAGGGTGAGCTTGAGGCGAACACTCAACCCAGGCGGTCTAGCCACGGTCTCCTCCCTCACGTCCGGTGCCTGGTTGAGCGCTGATGCGGTACCCGACGCCGGCCACGGTGGCGATGATCCCGGGTTCGCCGAGGCGTTTGCGCAGTGCCGACACGGTGATGCGCACGGCGTTGGTGAACGGGTCGGCGTTCTCGTCCCACGCGCGTTCGAGGAGTTCTTCGGCGCTGATGACACCGCCTTCGGCGGCGACGAGGACTTCGAGCACGGCGAACTGCTTGCGGGTGAGCGCGACGTAGCGGCCGTCGCGGTAGACCTCGCGGCGGAACGGATCCAGGCGCAGGCCCGCGATCTCCCGCACCGGCGGCCTGTTGTGCGCGCGCCTGCGGTCGAGTGCTCTCAGCCTGAGCACAAGCTCGCGGAATTCGAACGGCTTGGTGAGGTAGTCGTCGGCGCCGA
>JAWWPV010001141.1:0-4673 GCA_033854775.1 Trebonia sp. | reverse complement strand
CGGTCAATGGCAGCGGCGCCAAGATCGCCTATCGCAAGATGTGGCTGGGCGGCGAGGAAGCCAGGTTCTTCGCGCCCGGTGACCAGCCGGCGGTGCTCGACCTCAATGGGTCGCGGTTCGGCCTTGCCATCTGCAAGGACACCGGCACGCCCAGGCACGCTGTCGACACGGCCGCATTGGGCATGGACTGCTTCGGGGTCTACGTGGCGTTCGCCAGTTTTGCCGGGCCCACTGGTTCCGGCTACGGCCAGACCGCAGGCTGCTCAGGAATCTGGGACCGCAGAGGAGTCCTTGTGGCCACCGCCGGCCCCGATGCCGACCGCATAGTCGTCGCCACCCTGACCTGACCAGGACGGCTCGTGTGATCCGGCCATGGGCTAGGCGAGGAGCCCACGGTAGACCGACAAATGCGCGGTTGCCGCGCGCTTCCAGGTGTAAGAGGCGGCAAGCGCGCGGCCGGCACCGGGAGGCGGCGGGGCGGATAGCTGGCGTGCCAGTGCGGCGGCGATGCCGGGGACGTCGTGCGCGAAGGCGACAGTGTCACCGTAGACCTCGTGTAGCACGGGCAGGTCACGGGCGACGACTGGGACTCCGGCCGCCAGGGCTTCCATGCCGGCCAGGCCGAAGCCCTCCCTGGCGGAAACCATCGCCAGCACCGACGCTTCAGCGACCAGGCTCGGCATCTCATCGTCGGCGAGCACGCCCACGATCTCGGGGGTGACGCCGAGGTCGGCGGCGCGTGCCTCGAAAGCGTCACGGTAGTCGCGGTAATCGAAGAGGGTCTCGCCGCCTCCGAAGACCAGGCGCAGACCGGCCAGGTCCGGGCCGCCCTGCCTGCGCAACGAGGCGAACGCCTCAATCAGGTCGATCGACGCTTTGCGCGGCTCAATGCCGCCAAGCGCGAGCACGTACCGGCCGAGCTTGTCACGCCACCGCGCCCGGCCCGCGGCGTCACGGGCGCCGGCGGCGAACCTGGCGGCGTGCACCCCGTTGGGGATCACGGTCGGCTCGAAGCCCCAGCCGAGCCGTACCTCCTCGGCGACCGCCGCGGATACGCAGATGCGGTAGGCCGGCTCGACGACGGCGCGTTCATGGCAGGCGGCGAGCTGCGGGGTGGTGAAGTGGTCGAGATGGTGGATGGTGCGGACACAGGGCATCGCGGCGTTCGCCGAGATGCAGTCCTGGGCGTGGATGATGTCATAGTCGGCGCGGCGTGACCGGAACGCCTCAGCAAGCACGGCGATCGAGCGGATGATTCGGTCGCCGACGGGCTCCTCGTCGCGTGGCTCGAAGGGCACCGCGCGGACGCCGACATTGGCTGCGACCGGCCGGAAGAACGCGGTATCGCCGTCGCGGCCGAGCGTCCAGACGTCGACCTCGACGCCCAGGTCGGCAAGGGACTCGGCGAGTGCCAGGGTATGCACCACGCCGCCGCGGGGCTTGGTCGAGTATGTAAGCAGGGCGACCCGCATCAGGCGCCCCTCACGGTGACGCGGGCCCGTCGTCGGCTGTGGCCGTCCTTGGCCCGGTGTAGGCCGACGGGACCAGCTCCTTCAGGTGGTGCAGGATACGCCGTGACCGGGTTACCTCGGCCTCCACGTCGATCTCCGCGACCGCAAGGCCGCCCTTCGACGATGTGCGGGCCAGGATGTCGCCGCCGGGACCCACCACCTTCGCCTGGCCGAGGAAGCGGAGCCCGCCCATCACGCCGGTCTGGTTGGAGGAGACCAGGACGACCTGGTTTTCCGCGGCGCGCGCCGAGTCGTACAGGTCGAACAGGCGCGACTGCCTGTCCTGCGGGAGCCGTGAGGCACGGTCGGTCACCGACGCCGGCCAGGCTGAGAGGCAGGCCATGATGGTGGCGCCGTCAAGGGCGAGGGACCGGGCCGCCTCGGGAAACGTCTTGTCGTAGTCGATCAGCAGGCCAAGACGGCCCACCGGCGTGTCGAACGCCGCGAACGTGTCTCCGGCGGCGTACACCAGCGACTCGCCTGCAGGCTGGTGTACCTTGCGATGCCGGCCGAGGATGCCGTCGCCGGTCACGCACAGGGCGGAATTGTAGAGCCTCTCCCGGCCGCCGGCGGTGACCGCCTCCGCGTAGCCGAAGCAGACCACCATGTCGCCGGCCAGCGCGCGGATCCGGCTGATCTCCTGACTGTCCTCCGTTAGGCCCGGCGGAATCGAGAACGGGTCGGGGTGACGCAGGTCGGAAAGGTAGCCGCCGAGGGTCGCGTCTGGGAGCACGAGCAGTTCCACCTGCTCCGAGCGGGCATCGTCGATGATGCCCTCGATCTTCATCAGGGCGCGGCCGATGTCGCGGCCGAAATGGGCCGCGACGGCTCCGATCCTCATCATCGGCAAGCCTAATGGCTTCCAGTCGGCTCGCTGGCGGCCCGCGTGCCCGGGGTCCCCGCGAGCTGCGCGGTGCCCACGGGACTGATGATCCAGTCGGCGCCGGCGAGCCAGTCCGCCACGGCGGTCCCGTCGGGGGGCGTGCGCGCCGCGGTGCCACCGCCGCGGGACTCGGGTCCGACGATGCAGCTGACGATGTACTCGGCGTCGCGGGCGATGCCGAGGAACCGTCCCGAGCCCCAGGTGTGCAGCCAGGGAAGGCCCAGGAAGTACAGGCCGGGAACCGCGGTGACGCCGCGAGTGTGCGTGGGGTGACCGGTGCCGTCGAACACGCCGACCTTCACCCAGCGGTAGTCGGCGCGGTAGCCGATCGCCCAGATGATCGAGGTGATGCCCGCCTCAGTCATGTCTAGCTCCACCGGGTCGCTCTCGGGCACCCAGCAGGGCTCGTAGTGACGGCCCTCGGGCGCGTCGACGCCCTCGCGCTCTATGTAGCGGTCGATGTCGCCGCAGATCGAGTTGTAGACCGAGTCGGCCTTGTCGAGCGACTGGGTGAGGGTGGGACGGAAGGTGAGGCGCGTGCCGCGGCCGCCGTCGAGTACGCCGTAAAGGCGCATGCCGCCGGCGGCGAACTGGCGCAGGTCAATGTCGCGCCCGCCGTCGCGGCCGGTGACGTAGTGGTTGGTCTTCTCCCGCGCCGCCAGCCCGCCGGGGTACTGCTTGACGGGGGTGTCGTACAGCCCCATCTCCGCCAGCCAGGTCATTACGTCCTTGCCCCGGTAGAACCGGGCGACACGCGGAGCGTTCCCGACAGCGAGGTGCACCTGGCGTCCCTCCAGGTGCAGGTCTTCGGCGATCTGGGCGCCTGACTGGCCGGAGCCGGCCACGAGCACGGCTCCTCCGGGGAGCTTGGCGGCGTTCTTGTAGCGGGCGGACTCCAGCTGGGTGACCGACGGGTCAATCGCTGGTGCCCACGGCGGCACGACCGGGGTGTGGTAGCCGCCGGTGGCGACGACGACCGAGTCGGCCTCCCAGATCTCCTCTCCTTCCTGACCGCCCACGGTAAGTACGAAGCCGCCACCGTCCCGTTCGGTGAGCGCGGCGACCCTGGCGTGCTCGCGTACCGGCGGGCCGAACGTCGGCGCGTAGCCGGCGAGCCACTCGACAACCTGGTCGCGGGTCATGAAGCCGTCCCGGTCGGCGCCGCTGTAGGCGTAGCCGGGAAGTTTGCAGTGCCAGTTGGGGGTGACGAGGGTGAAGTTGTCCCACCGGGTGTCGGCCCACTCGTGGGCGACGGTCCGCGCCTCGAACACCACGTGATCGACCCCGGCGCGGGTCAGGTGCCAGCTGGCGGCGAGTCCCGCCTGGCCGCCGCCGACCACGGCGGCAGGAACGCTTCGGACGGTCATTACGGCTCCTGGGGCTGAAGGGAGGGCGGGCAGTCCTCGATGGCGTGGCAGCGGACGGTCACCGACATTTCAGGCACGAGCGGGCATCTCCACGGTCATCCCGATGGCGTCGCGACGCCCGCGCCCGCGGCGGCGTAGGCGTCGGGACGGCGGTCCCCTAGGTAAAACATCGAGCGACGCGCGGTCTCCAGCGCCTGCCCGATGTCGATCTCGGCGACCGCCAGGCCGTCGCCGACGCCGGTGGTGTCGAGCAGGTCGCCGCCCGGACCGACGACCTTGGCATTGCCCACGAAGCGCAGCTTGCCGAACGTGCCTGTCTGGTTCGATGCCACCCAGATCACCTGGTTCTCAAGGGCACGCGCCTGGTCGAAGACGTTGAACCGGTGGGTCCAGCGGTCCTGCGCCAGGTCGTCGGCGGTGGCGGTGCGCGAGGCCGGCCACGCCGAGATGCACGCGATCAGTTGGGCGCCGTCCAGGGCGAGCGCCCTGGACGCCTCCGGGAATGTCTTGTCGTAGCAGATGAGAGCGCCGACCCGGCCGACCGGGCTATCGAACGCCCGGAGCTTGTCGCCGGGGGCGTAGTACAGGTTCTCCCCCAGCGGCTGGTGGATCTTGCGGTGAACGCCGATCACGCCGTCCCCGGTGACGATGGCCGCGGAGTTGTAGCGCTTGCCGCCGTCCGCCTCGCAGAATCCGACCACAACGGTCATGTCGCGGGCCAACTCGGCGACGCGCTTGAGCTCAGGGCCGCCCACTTCCATGACCGGCGGGAGAGAGTCGGGCGATTCGTCGAACTCCCCGTCTCGGCCGCGGCCGAGAACCGAGAGGTATCCGCCCAGGCATGCCTCGGGCAGGGCCAGGAGACGGACGCCGCGCTCGCGGGCGGCGGCGATATGGGCGTCGATCGCGGCC
>JAWWPV010001140.1:0-5046 GCA_033854775.1 Trebonia sp. | reverse complement strand
GCTTTGGTACATGAGCCGCGCCACGGGCGTGGTCGCGCTGCTGCTGCTGACGGCGGTGATGCTGCTCGGGCTGCTCGTCACCAGGCAGGGGCGGCTGCCCGGGCTGCCGCGGTTCGCCGTTAGCGGGCTGCACAGGAACCTGTCGCTGCTGGCGACGGCGTTCGTGGCGGTCCACGTGCTGACCGCGGTGACGGACGGGTTCGTGCACATCCCGATCACCGCCGCGGTGGTCCCGCTGACGTCATCCTACGAGCGGCTCTGGCTCAGCCTCGGCGCGGTGAGCTTCGACCTCATGCTGGCCGCCGTCGTCACCAGCCTGCTCCGCCGGCACCTGTCGAGGCGGGCCTGGCGGGCGGTGCACCTGACCGCCTACGTGAGCTGGCCGGTCGCCTGGGTGCACTCGGTGTTCTCAAGCGGCGACCTGCGGCACGGGGTGCTGTTCCTGCTCGCGATCGCATGCGCGATCGCCGTCGTCGCCGCCGCCCTGTGGCGCGTGTCGGCGGCGGGCAATGACGTGCCGCGCGCGGAACGAGTCGGCCTGCTCATGTCCGCCATCCATGGGAAAGGCCGCCGCAACCAGCCAGAACGTGCATCCCAGGGCGAGCGGACGCGCAGCCGGTGACCGCCGTGACCGAGGACGCCACGGGCGCCGCGACCGAGCTGCCCCGTCTGCTGCCGCCCCCAGAGAGCAAGCACGCGCACGACTGGTACGCGCACACCGACCGGCACGGGCGGCTACCGTACCGCGACCGCCAGGGCGTCCTGATCAGGGACATCGAGGCAGCAGGCCTCACGGGGCGCGGCGGCGCGGCGTTCCCGGTGCACCGCAAGCTCCAGGCGGTCTTCGAGGCGGCCGACAAGCGCCGCCGCATACCGGCGGTGATCGCCAACGGCGCAGAATCGGAGCCGGCGAGCGACAAGGACGCCACGCTGCTTTGGCTGTCACCGCACCTGGTCCTCGACGGCCTGCAACTCGCGGCGGAAGCGGTCGGTGCCGACACCGCCATCCTCTACACGCACGTCAACCGCGGGCACGACGTGGGCAGCCGGCTGCGGGAAGCGCTCCAGGCAAGGCAGGCGGCGGGCGTGGACCGCGTCCCCGTCCAGCTCGCCACCGCTCCCGCGCGGTTCCTGTCCGGGCAGGAGACCGCCATGGTCAACCACCTGTCCGGCGGCCCGGCGATCCCCACGTTCATGCCGCCGCGGATCACCGAGCGCGGGCTGAACGGCGTGCCGACCCTGGTGCAGAACGCGGAGACCCTCGCCCACCTGGCGCTGATCGCCCGCAAGGGCCCGCACTGGTTCCGTAGCGTCGGCACCGACGCCGAGCCTGGCTCGATGCTCGCCACCGTCCGCCGCGCCGACGGCAGGCCGAGGATCAGCGAGGTCCCCCTCGGCATCCCGCTGAAGGGCATGGTCGGTGAGATAAGGCCGGACAGTGCGGTGCTGATCGGCGGGTACCACGGCACGTGGGTCACCGGCAGCGAGGCCCACCGGCTGACCCTGGACAACCGCTCCCTGGCCCAGGCGGAGGCCAGGGTGGGCGCCGGCATCGTCATCACGCTCCCGCCCGACCGCTGCGGCCTGGTGGAGACGGCGAACGTCGTCCGCTATCTCGCCCTGGAGAGCGCCGGCCAGTGCGGCCCGTGCCTGAACGGCTTGCCGAGGATGGCCGCCGCGCTCGCCGAGATCGCGGGCGGCCGCGCCCGCCAGCAGGCCGTCGCCGACGTCGAGCGCTGGTCAGGACTGGTGACCGGCCGCGGCGCCTGTCGCCACCCGGACGGCACCGCGCGCTTCGTCAGCAGCGCCCTGCGCACGTTCGCCGACGAGATCGCCCGCCACCGGCGGGGCCGCTGCTCTGCGACCGACACGCGCCCCTTCCTCCCCATCCCGAAGGACGCCGCCCGCACCGAAGAAGACTGGATCTGACTACGATGGCCGAAACACTCCTGGTCAACCCCATCGACTGCGAGGGCCACGGCGCCTGCGCCGAGCTGCTCCCCGAGGCGATCACCATGGACGAGTGGGGCTTCCCGATCGTCGACCCGCGCCCGCTCCCGCCCGGCCTCGAGCGCAACGCCCGCGCCGCCGTCTCCGCCTGCCCCACCCTGGCTCTCCGCCTGCTGCGCTCCTAGGCCTGGCGGTTGACACCATCAAATGGGCGTGCCTTATATTTGAGAGTAACTTTCATTTAGTTGGCACTCTCTGAAGGTGGTGACTGTCATGGCAACCCGACCAGCCTCCAACCCCGCGCCCGCCGTCGACTCCGGCTCCGGTGCCGCCCACGATGTCACGCACTCTGCCCGTCGCTGGCTGGCGCTGGTCGCGATCGCCGCCAGCGTGCTCGTCGTCGGACTCGACCTCACCGTGCTCAACCTGGCGCTGCCCTCGATGGCCGTCAGCCTGCACGCGTCCACCGGCGACCTGCAGTGGATCGTCGACGCCTACAGCCTCGTGCTCGCGGCGCTGATCCTGCCGGCCGGATTGCTCGGCGACCGCTACGGCCGCAAGCGCGTGCTGCTAATCGCCCTGGTCCTCTTCGGCGCCAGCTCCCTGGCCTGCGCTTACGCGTCCTCGACCGGCGAGCTGATCGCCGCCAGGGCGGTGCTCGGCATTGGCGCGGCGGCGATCTTCCCGCTCGCGCTGTCCGTGCTCCCGGTCCTGTTCGCGCCGGAGGAGCGGCAGCGGGCGGTCGCCGCGATCGCCGGGGCGAGCATGCTCAGCTTCCCGATCGGCCCGATCGTCGGCGGGTACCTGCTCAGCCACTTCTGGTGGGGATCGGTCTTCCTGATCAACGTCCCGATTGTGGTCATCGCGCTCACGGCGGTCGTCATGCTGCTGCCCGAGTCCCGGTCGGGGCGGCGGCCGAGCATCGACCTGTCGGGGCTGGTCGTCTCCACCGCCGGCCTGGTCGCGCTGACCTACGGTTTCATCAAGGCCGGGCAGGACGGCTGGTCCGACACGACGGCCGTGGCCCTCATCGCGGCGGGCGTCGTGGTGCTGGCCCTGCTGCCCGTCGTGGAGCGCCGGGTCGCGGTCCGTGGCGGTCAGCCGCTCGCGGACCTGCAGCTGTTCCGCTCGGCGGGCTTCCGCTGGGGCACGATCCTGGCGACGCTGGTGTCGTTCGCGATGTTCGGCATGTTCTTCGCGCTGCCGCAGTACTTCCAGGACGTCCGGGGCGCGGACCCGCTCGGCAGCGGGCTGCGGCTGCTGCCGATGGTCGGCGGCATGCTGGTCGGCATGGTGTCCGGCACCCGCCTGAAGGCCCCGAGGATCGCCGTGACGGCCGGCTACCTGCTGATGGCCGGCGCGATGGCCCTTGGTGCGCTGACCACGCTGACCAGCTCCACCGGCTACACGATCGCCTGGGTGGCCCTCGCCGGCCTCGGCCTGGGCCTGATCATGCCGGCCGCGATGGGCATCGCCCTCGGTGCCCTGTCGGCCGAGCGCAGCGGGGCCGGGTCCGCGCTGCTCACGGCGATGCGCCAGGTCGGCTCGACGATCGGCGTGGCGGTCCTCGGCACGGTGATTAGCAACAGCTACAGTCGTGGCGTCGCCTCGGCGGCAGCGGGTCTCGCGGCCCAGTCCGCGGCCGCCGTGCGCTCCAGCGTCGGCTCCGGCGTCGCGGTGGCAGGCAAACTCGGCTCCGCTTCCTTGCTGGACACGGTTCGGACCGCGTTCGTGCACGGCATGGACCTCATGCTCTGGACCTGCGGCGGCATCGCGGTCGGCTGCGCGCTGCTTGCGGTGGTCTTCCTCCGGGTACGGCAAGGGGACACTGCCGCATCCGACACCGCTGGTTCAGAAGCCGGTTCCCCGTCGGTCATGTAAAGGGCAGAATCAAGGTTGTGACGGAGATGATCGAGCAGGCTGGCCTGCGGGAGCGGAAGAAGGCCAGGACGCGTGCTTCCCTGCGGGAGCACGCGCTCCGGCTGTTCCGCGAGCAGGGCTATCAGGCGACCACGGTAGAGCAGATCGCCGCGGCGGCGGAGGTGTCGCCGTCCACGTTCTTCCGGTACTTCCCGACGAAGGAAGACCTGGTTCTCCAGGACGACATGGACACCCGGATGGTGGAGGCCTTCGCCAGGCAACCGCGGGAGCTCGCCCCGATCCCCGCGGTTCGCGCCGCCATGCGCGAGGCCTGGGCCTCGTTCACCCCCGCCGAATGGGAGCAGATCAGGGAGAGCGCCCGACTCTCCTTGGGCGTGCCGGAGATCCGCGCGCGGGCGATGAACGAGTTCGCCCGCACGATCAACGTGATGGCCGGGGCCCTCGCCAGCCGCACCGGCCGCCCCCCGGACGACCTGCGGGTCCGCGTACTGGCGGGCGCGGTCGTCGGCGTGATGATGTCCATCATCCTGCCGGAGAATTTCGAAGATGAAGCCGCTGCTGAGGTTGCCACCGACTCCTGGCTCGGCCCGCAGTCCGTGTCGCGCATCGACGAGGCGCTAGCCGTCCTGGAGTGCGGCCTCCCGCTGTGACCCGCCGGCGCCCGCAGCGCGGAATATTTGAAACTTCATACATCGTTGCCCCCGGTAAGCTGCCAGCGAGCGGGTAACCACCAGGAGACCCGGTCCGAGTTCCGTAGGGGGCGTTCATTATGCCGGCCGTAACCGTGGAGAACCTGCTGGTCCTGCCCCGGGTCACCGAGCCCGCGGCGGAGGGGGACCGCCCAGTCGTCAAGGTCACCACCGCGCCGTCGGGCTTCGAGGGCGAGGGGTTTCCTGTCCGCCGCGCGTTCGCCGGCGTCAGCCTCGATGACCTCGACCCGTTCATCCACATGGACCAGATGGGCGAGGTCGACTACGCGCCGGGCGAGCCCAAGGGAACACCGTGGCACCCGCACCGTGGCTTCGAGACCGTCACCTACATCATCGACGGCGTGTTCCGCCACCAGGACTCCAACGGCGGCGGCGGCCTGATCACCAACGGCGACACCCAGTGGATGACCGCGGGCGGCGGCATCCTGCACATCGAGGCGCCGCCCGAGGAACTGGTGATGAGCGGCGGCCTGTTCCACGGCTTCCAGCTCTGGGTCAACCTGCC
>JAWWPV010001139.1:0-7551 GCA_033854775.1 Trebonia sp. | reverse complement strand
GCGGTGCTTGCCGGCCGCGCGGCCGGTATGGCGCCGCCGGCCGCGCGTCCGGCCTGGACGCCGGCCGATGCGGAGAGCTGCCCGGGCCATTTCCCGGTCACGAGTACGGCGTGATCCGCGACGCCGTCAAGCGAAGCGGCCCGCAGCTGGGGTGTGTTGCCCGAGGTGATGCTGGTCGGCTTAGCCGGCATCGACCCGGCCACGAAGCCGAGCGGGTCGGACCAGATGCCTTGCCAGAAGCTGAACGGCACGCCGCCTAGCTCCGCGGCGACGGATGACCGCAACACCGCCGAGGTCTGCGCCGGCTTGCCGCTTGCGAACGATCCCGCCGCGACCAGTGACGTTCCTGGCGCGACGACCAGGTCGTGCCGCACGGCCTGCGGGAGCGCCTGGCCGGCGAAGGCGGCGAGCGCCGCCCCGACTGCGGCTGCTACCAGTGTGGTCACCGCCGCCGCGGCGAGTACCACCCAGTGTGCGGTCATCCGCCGTACGGCCAGCGGCCCCCTCACACTTGTCACGCGCTCACAATTCCGCATCCTTTAAACCACTGCAAATCGGACAGGTAACGAATCGTGCCGGTCCCGCTTGAAAATGGCCCGGGTCACTGACGGGCTAGCGCCGACACTTAAAGAGACGCGCCGAATGCCGGTTCAGGTAACGGCCGGACGCGCGAGTACAGCGGACCTGCCGCCCCGAGCAGAGTCGGCCGCTATCGCCCCTACGCCGGGAACAGCCTCCCGTCCCCGCGCGAACATTGCCCGCCGCCGCAGGCGGGCTGGCCATTTGATTCGATCGAGTACGCCCCGCGGACCTGACCCGCGCAAGCCCTATGGGCTTTCTTGGCCGCCTTCGGTGTGACCGCGCTTTACGGCGGCCCGGGTGTATAGCCGCTAGAACCGGTCAGCCCATATTCGACTTCGGCAGCCAAGCTGGCCGTGCAGCTATGGGTTGATCCGCGACGCGCATGTTTTGTCCCAAATGTTGCAATATTGTTCGGTTGGGCTTACGCTCCGGCTGTCTGGCGGGACTGCGTGCACGGTCGGAGGTTGCTGGATGCCTGGACGGCTGCTCATGAAGGGGACGCTGCTGAGGAAGGGCAGCCTGCTCGGTTCGATGGTGGCGCTGGTCGCGGGGATCATGTCCGGCAGCGCGGTGACCGCGATGTCGGCGTCGGGCGCCACGGCCGCGCCGCCCGCGACCGCGGGCACGCTGCCGTTGCTGCCAGATGGCCTGAACGCCGCCATCGGAGCCCAGGCCACCGCGAACTCTGGCCCGGCCCCGGGCAGTTCGCTGGCCAACCTTGATGACGGCGACGGGACTAGCCGATGGTGCCCGAGCAAGCTGGGCATCCATACGGTGACCCTTGACCTCGGCCGCGCCGTAAACGTCAGCGGCACTGGCGTGACTTTCTCCGGTGAGGAGGGCAGCGACGGATCCTTCTACAGCATCAAGGCCGGAATCACACGCGGCGACCAGACCCCCCTGCCGAACCAGGCCGTCGGTGACCGCAACCCCGTCGCGGCGGGCCCGCTGTACCTGTTCGCCGGGACGGCCTCGGACGTCAATGCCACCGTGCCCGCCCGGTACGTGACGCTCACCTACCAGGTTCCCCGCGAGCAGAACATCTGCGTCCAGGAACTACGGGTCTTCTCCCCCACCGCGGAGACGGACCCCGGGCTGGAACTCGGCGACGACCTGTCGGACCTGCCCGCCGACACCGGGACCTACACGGTGAACGGGCAGAGCGCGCCGCTGCTGAGCATCCTGCGGAGCGGCGGCACGAACTACGCGCGTCTCCGCCTGCTGGTCAGCCCGACCGGCTGCGGCTCCACCTGCCTGAGCCTGGCCAACGACCTCGCGACCGCGTCGGAACTCAGGGCCGCTGGGATGAAGATCCTGCTCGACATCGAGTATTCGGACAGCCCGACCAGCTCGACGGCGCAGGCCACCCCCGCGGCGTGGGCGGGCCAGTCGCCGCCGCGGCTGGCCAGCACGGTGCGGAGCTACACCCAGTCGGTGATCGAGGCGTTCGCCACGAACGGGACGCCAGTGTCGCAGGTGGCGATCGGCAACGAGATCACCCAGGGGTTCCTGTGGCCCACCGGGCACCTGGTTCCCGGGTCATCAGGGCAAGCCGACTGGGGCGCGCTCACCACGCTGCTCAAGGCGGGGATCGCGGGAGCGAAGGCGGGCAACCCGCCCGGGAACCCGCTCCAGGTCCAGCTGGACATCGACGCCGGGGCCGACGCGACGACATCGGTGGACTTCTTCCAGCGCATGACCGCGGCCCGGGTGCCGTTCGACGTGCTGGGCGAGAGCTACTCCCCCTGGCTGCAGGGCTCGCTGTCGGACCTGAAGGCCACCTTGCTCAGCCTCACCGCGCAGTTCCGCAAGCCGGTCGTGATCGCCGAGGACCAGTTCCCCTACTCCGACATCACCGGCTACGGCAGCTACTCCGACACCGTGCCCTACCCGGACACGCTGCCCGGTTACCTGATCACCCCGGCCGGGCAGGCCAGCTACGAGCGCGACCTTGTCTCGCTGCTGGCCTCGCTGCCGCAGGGGCTCGGCCTGGGCGCCTTCTACCTCGCCTCTGGCACCGAGGGGAGCCTCGGCGAGTTCACCCCGGCGGGGGCGGCTGAGCCGGCCGTGGACGCCTACCGGGTCGGCTCCGGGGCCACCAGCTACGGGACCGGCGTCCCGCCGGTAGGGTCGATCCCGGCCGGCACGCCGCCCGCCCAGCCGTCCCAGCCCGCCACGACGAGCAACGCCGCGCTGCCCGGTACGCTGCCGCCGCTGCCGCCCGGGCTGAACGTCGCGGTCGGCGCGAAGGTGCAGGCCAACTCGGGTTCGGCGCCCGGTGAGCCGCTCAGCGACATCAACGACGGAGACGGCACGACCCGCTGGTGCCCGAGCACAGAGGGCGTGCACCAGGTCACCATCGACCTCGGCCATGTCGAGCAGGTGACCGGGACCGGAACCACCTTCTCCGGCGAGCAGACTGGGGACGGCGCGACCTACACCGTCTCCACCGGCATCACCGGGCCCGGGCAGGCCGCGTTCCCGAACCAGGCGGCCGGTGACCGCAACGGGATCTCACCGGGGGCGCAGTACCTGTTCTCCGGCACCGCCTCCGACGTCACCGCGACCGTGCCGGCCCGCTACGTGACCCTGACCTATCAGGTGCCGCGGGAGGAGACCGTCTGCGTCCAGGAGTTCCGGGTGTTCGCGCCGGCCAGCGCGCAGCAGGCCAGTCAGCTGGAGCTGGGCAGCGACCTGTCCACGCTGCTGACCGACACCGGGACCTACACCCTGGACGGCAAGAGCGAGCCGATCCTGAGCATCTTCCGCAGCGGCGGGCTGAACTACGTGCGGCTGCGGCTGTGGGTCAACCCAGTCAGCGGGTACTACGGCGTGCCGTCGGAACCACCGTTCTGCGCGGCCGCCAGCTGCCCCGACCTGGCCAACGACCTGAAGATGGCCAGCGAGATCAAGGCGGCCGGGGCCAAGCTGCTGCTCGACATCCACTACTCGGACACCTGGGCCGACCCCCAGCACCAGAACGTGCCCGGCGCCTGGGGCGGTGAGACGCTGTCACAGCTGGCCACCACCATGCACGACTACACCGAGTCGGTGATCAAGGCGTTCGCGGCTAACGGCACCCCGGTGTCCCAGGTCGCGGTCGGCAACGAGATCACCGAGGGCATGCTGTGGCAGTTCACCCAGCTGGCCACTGCCGCCACGGCAGGCTCGACTACCATCACGGTGGACGATCCCAGCGGCATCCGGGCGGGCGACACCCTCTACATCGGCTCGCTCGCCACGAGCAACAGCGTGGCCGGGGTAGCCGACGCCACGACCGACATCGTGAAGGTCAGGTCGGTAGGCACGTCCGGGGCGGGCGGCACGGACATCACGCTCGCTTCCCCGCTGACGTTCGCGCAGGCGGTCACGGCCAGCGTCCAGGACGTGCAGGACTCCGGGCACCTGCTGTTCAACGACAGCACCGGCACCGCCGACTGGAACTCCCTCACCACGCTGCTCAAGGCGGCGATCTCCGGGGCGCGGGCGGGCAACCCGGCCGGGAACACGCTGCTGATCCAGCTGCACGTCGACCGGGGCGGCGACAACGCGGCAGCGACCGACTTCGTCAGCCACATGATCGCGGCCGGCGTGAATTTCGATGTGATCGGCCTGTCCTACTACCCGTGGTACCACGGCCCGATGTCGGCGATGAAGGCCAACCTCACCGCGCTCATCGACCGCTTCCACAAGTACGTGATGATCGCCGAGGACCAGTTCCCTTACGACCCGATCGGCGGCTACGGCCAGTACGACCCGGCCGACGCCAACTACCCGGACACCCTGCCCGGCTACCTGGTCACCCCGGCCGGCCAGGCGTCCTACCAGCGCGACCTAGTCTCGCTGATGGCGTCGCTACCCGACAACAAGGGCCTAGGCGTCTTCTACTGGGACGGTGACAGCTACAGCTACCAGGGCATGTTCGCCTACCCGGGCATCGCCCAGCCGGTCATCGACGCCTACCAGATCGGCAATGCGCCGACGGCCGGGCCGTAGCACGGAACTCTCCGGGCGTAGGCCCGGCCATGGCCGCTTTTCTATGCGACTTCTAGGGCAGCGCCCCGGCGGGACTGCTCCCGGCGCGGATGCGTACCGCGTCACGGCTGGGCGGAGCGCCGAACAGCCGCCGGTACTCCCGGCTGAACTGGGACGGGCTGTCGTACCCGACGCGGTTGCCGACGCCGGTGATGTCGTTGGGGCTGTCCGCCAGCAGCAGTCTCGCCGCCTGCAGCCGGATGTGCTTTTGGAACTGGATCGGGCTCATCGCCGTCACCGCCTGGAAGTTCCGGTGGAAGGCCGAGACGCTCAGCCCAGAAAGCTGTGCCACCTCCTCGACCCGGAACGGCTGTGCGTAGTTTTCCCGGATCCACTGGGCCGCCCGGGTGATATGGCGCAGGCTGCTGTCGGCGAGGCCGAGCTGGCGGACGGCGTCACCCTGGTCCCCGGTCATCAGCCGCCAGAGGATCTCCCGCTTGACCAACGGGGCCAGCGTTCTTCGGTCCCGCGGCCGGTCGAGCAAGTGGAGCAGCCGCACGACAGCGTCGAGCAGCTCGTCGGGTGCGTCGCTGACCGCGATCCCCGGCCGCGAGGTACCGGCGGACCGCGGCAGGTCCCCCGGACCGGCCCGCAGCATCAGCTCCGCGATCGCGGCAGGTTCCAGGGTCATCCCGAAACCGAGCGCGGGGCGCCCGGGAGCGGCGTCGATGACCTGCCCGGTCACCGGGACGTCGACCGAGGCGACAAGGTACTGGCCGACGCCGGAGTCGTAGAAACGGTCGCCCAGTGCCAGCCGCTTGCGGCCCTGGGCGATGATCGCCACCACCATGCCAGACATCGAGGACTCCGGCGCAGCGGTGCGGTCGGCCTTGCAGATCCGCACCCCGTCGATCGCGGTGGCCAGATCGGGACGCGCGTGCCGGTCCAGCAGTTCGCGAAGCTCGCCCGTAGACATACCGCTAGTGCATCACAAAATCTGCGACAACTAGCCCGGTAGCGAGAGGATCGTGCAACAACACGAGAGGATCTTGCTGGCCCGGCGCCTGCGGCGTTGATTTCCTGAAGGTACCGGAACAGGTCACGGCTTCCAGGCCATCGCCACGGCGAAGGATGCGAGTGCGCCTTCTTTGCTGTGCGGGCCTGGGCCTTGACGTGCGCCCCTCTGGATGGAAGAAGGCCAGGAGTTTTCATGCAAGACAACGTGATCGACAAGATCTACATTGACGGCGAGTTCGTGACCCCGCACGGGACGGAGCTGTTCGACCTGTTCAACCCGGCGACGGGGAAGGTGATCGGGCAGGTCCGGCTGGCTGACGAAGTGGACACGGACGCCGCGGTCGCGGCGGCGGTGCGCGCTCTGCCGGCGTGGTCGGCGACGTCGGTGCAGGAGCGGATCGCGGCGCTGCGGCGGGTGCAGGACGCCCTGGCCGCGCGGCGGGGTGAGCTGGCCGAGGCCGTCGTCACCGAGTATGGCGGGCCGGTGCGCAACGCGTGGATGGTCGACTCGGCCATCGGCGCGTTCGGCGACATGATCAAGACGCTGGAGAACTTCGAGTTCACCCGGCGCGCCGGTACCGCGACCGTGGAGATGGTGCCGATCGGGGTGGCGGGCCTGATCTCGCCGTGGAACTCCGACGCGTTCTTCATCGCCGACAAGACCGCGACCGCGCTGGCGGCCGGCTGCACCGTGGTAATGAAGCCCAGCGAGATGAGCGCCACCCAGACCCAGGTGGTGACCCGCGCGTTCCACGACGCCGGGCTGCCCGCCGGGGTCGTCAACATCGTGACCGGCCGCGGTGACGTGGTCGGCACGGCGATCACCCGCCACCCCGACATCGCCAAGATCTCCTTCACCGGCTCTACGCCGGTCGGCAAGATCATCCTGCGCGACAGCGCCGATACGGTCAAAAACGTCACCCTCGAGCTCGGCGGCAAGTCCCCCTCGATCATCCTCGACGACGCCGACCTGGAGCAGGCCGTCCCGATCGCGCTCGCGGCCGGGTTCGCCAACAGCGGCCAGGCGTGCGTGGCCGGCACCCGCATCCTCATCCCAGAAAGCCGCAAGGACGAGGTGCTGGCCGTCCTGGCCGGGAAGATGGCCGCCTGGCCCGCCGGCGACCCCAGCGACCCCGCCACCGCGATCGGCCCGATGGTCAGCCAGCGCCAGTGGGACCGCGTCCAGTCCTACATCCGCCGTGGCATCGACGAGGGCGCCCGGCTAGTCGCCGGCGGCCCCGGCCGCCCCGACGGGCTCCCGGACGGGTACTACGTCCGGCCCACCTTGTTCGCCGACGTCACCAACGACATGACCATCGCCCGCGAAGAGATCTTCGGCCCGGTCCTGTCCGTCATCACCTACCGCGACGAAGACGACGCCGTGCGTATCGCCAACGACACCGCCTACGGCCTGCACGCCTACATCTTCGGAACCCATCCCGAGCGTGCACGCCGCATCGCCTCCCGCATCGAGGCTGGCCGCGTCGCCATTAACGGCGGCTACGAGTCCATCTCGCCCTTCGGCGGCTTCAAGCAGTCGGGCCTGGGACGCGAATACGGCTCTTACGGCCTTGAGGGCTTCCTCGAGCCGAGGTCCGTCATGGGGTGACCGGGCACACCCGGGCCCCGCTCCCGGCGCCACGGCGCTGCCATGAAGGTCACGTACATGAAGAGGATTGTGCAACGAAGCGAGACGATCTTGCTGGCCCCGCGTTCGCTGCGCTGATTTCCTGAAGGCACCGGAGCATGTCATGGATTCCGGGACCATCACCAACGACGGAGGAGACGGGCAATGCCCCTCAACGACGGCCGGCAGGCCCGACTGTGAGCGTAAACGAAGCCGTCGTCCGCGCCCTCGCTATCGGGCCGGGCTCCTCGCCAGCCGAGCACACGATAGACATCACCTCGGTGGGCAGGCGCAGCGGCATCCCGCGCCGCATCGAAGTCTGGTTCCACCGAGTCGACGGCCGCTGGTAC
>JAWWPV010001138.1:0-5863 GCA_033854775.1 Trebonia sp. | reverse complement strand
GCCGACATCGTCGTGCTGATCGCGGACGGCGGCTGGAAGTACCTGTCCACCGGCGCCTACAGCGGCACCCTCAGCGAGGCCGAGCAGAAGCTGGAAGGCCAGCTCTGGGCCTAGTTTCCCCCGGGGGAATGATCCCCCCGGGGACCCCCCAAATCACGGTGGGACTCCGTCCCCCCGTTGCCCCCCTGCGGGGGACTCGCAAAAAACGCTCGCCCCCCGCGCTGTGGTTGCGGTTAGAGCAGAATGATCTTCATGCGCCTTACCGTGGTGGGTTGTGCGGGGAGTTTCCCTGGTCCGGACAGTCCCGCGTCTTGCTACCTGCTTGAGGCGGACGGGTTCCGCGTGGTGATCGACTTCGGCAACGGCTCGCTCGGCGCGCTGCAGAAGTACACCAGCCTCTTCGACATCGACGCCGTCTGCCTGAGCCACCTGCACGCCGACCACTGCGTCGACCTGTACTCCTACTCGGTCGCCCGGGCGGTCTCCCCGGCCGGGCCGCAGTCCGCCATCCCGGTGTACGGCCCGCCGCGCACCGCCGAGCGGATGAGCTACATCCACGGCCTGGACGGTGACGACCTGGGCCTGATGAAGCAGTTCACGTTCCAGACGCTTGAGCCGGGACACCTGGCGATTGGCCCGTTCGACGTCCACCTCGCGCACATGAACCATCCGGTGGAGACGTTCGCCTTCCGGTTCACTCACGGCGGCCATTCGCTCGTCTACACGGGCGACACGGGCGAGACCGAGGCCGTCCCCGAGCTGGCCGCCGGGGCGGACGTGTTCCTGTCTGAGGCGGCGTTCCTCGAGGGCCGGGGCCTGCCGCCGAACATTCACCTGACGGCCCGCCAGGCGGGGGCCTACGCGGGCCGGGCCGGCGCGGGCAAGCTGGTCCTCACGCACCTAGTCCCAGGGAACAGCTCAGCCGACGCGCGCGCGGAAGCCGCGTCTGAGTTCCCCGGCGCCCTGGACACCGCGGTAGCTGGTCAGGTCATCAACGTGGCCGGCTAGGCAGCCCGCGCACGGTCATCGCCGGCCGGGGTACCGCCGCCGGGACGGTTCCCGCGCGATCCGCCCCGGTAAGCTAGCCCGCATGACTCGTCCAGATGGAAGGGCCGCGGACGCGCTGCGGCCGGTGCGGCTTACCCGGGGGTGGCTGGATCACGCCGAGGGGTCGGTGCTCGTGGAGTTCGGCAAGACCCGGGTGCTGTGCGCCGCGAGCGTCACGGAAGAGGTGCCGCGCTGGCGGCGGGGGAGCGGCCTCGGCTGGGTGACCGCCGAGTACGCGATGCTGCCCCGGGCGACGAACACCAGGAACGACCGCGAATCGGTGAAAGGCCGCATCGGCGGCCGGACGCACGAGATCTCCCGGCTTGTCGGAAGGTCGCTGCGCGCCTGCGTGGACTACAAGGCGCTCGGCGAGAACACGATCGTCATCGACTGCGACGTCCTGCAGGCGGACGGCGGCACCAGGACCGCCGCGGTCACCGGCGGATACGTGGCGCTCGTCGACGCGATCGACTGGCTGCGCAAGCGCGGCAAGCTGAAGGGCAGCCCGCTGGTCACCTCGGTCGCCGCGGTCTCCGTCGGGATCGTCAACGGCGAGCCCAGGCTCGACCTCTGCTACGAGGAGGACTCGGCGGCCGAGACCGACATGAACGTGGTCTGCACCGGGACCGGGGACTTCGTGGAGATCCAGGGCACCGCCGAGCGCGAGCCGTTCTCCCGCGCGCTGCTGAACAGCCTGCTTGACCTGGGCACGGCCGGCTGCGCGGAGCTCACCCGGCTGCAGGACGTGGCGCTCCAGGCCGAGGCCCTGGGTGGCAGTTAACCAGCCACGGGTCGTGCTCGCGACCAGGAACGCGCACAAGGTCGCCGAGCTCAACCGCATCCTCGCCGACGCCGGGTTCGGCGGGGAGATCGTCGGCCTAGATCAGTTCCCCGACGCGCCAGACGTGCCGGAGACGGGCCGCACGTTCGCGGACAACGCCCTGCTCAAGGCCCGCGCGATCGCCGCGTACACCGGCCTGCCCGCCGTATCCGACGACTCGGGCCTGACCGTGAACGCGCTGAACGGCATGCCAGGCATCCTGTCGGCGCGCTGGGCGGGCAAGCACGGCGACGACCAGGCCAACCTGGAACTGGTCCTCGGCCAGCTCGCCGACATCGACAGCCGCGAGGGCGCGTTCGTCTGCGTCGCGGCGCTGGCCCTCCCCGACGGCAGCCGGGAATGGACGACCACGGGCGTGCTCACCGGCAGCATCACCCGGGCTCCGCGTGGCGCGAACGGCTTCGGCTACGACCCGGTCTTCGTCCCCGACGGCATGGAGACGACGACCGCGGAACTCGCACCGGAGGCCAAGGACGCGATCAGCCACCGCGGCCGCGCCTTCCGGGCAATAGCCAAGGTCATCGCCGCGTTGTAAGACGGGGTTGCAAGAAACGAACCGAGGAGCACCATGGAACCCGTCCTGAGCCGCGATCCCCGTACCGGTAAATCACGCGGGCAGGTTGCCGTCGAGGCCGATACCGCCGCCGTGGACGCGGCCGTGCGCGCCGCCCACGCGACCCTGGACGCGCTCGCGGACCGGTCAAGCCGCTCGGCGCTGCTGCGCGCGGCGGCCGACGCCGTGGAGTCACGCGCGGACGAGCTGATCGCCGCGGCGGACGCGGAGACCGCGCTCGGCGTGCCACGGCTCGCCGGTGAGCTCGCCCGCGTCGCGTATCAGTTCCGCTTCTTCGCTGACATCGTGGACGAGGGCGCGTTCCTCGGCGTGGTCATCGATGCGCCAGACCCGTCCGCTGTCCCGCCGCGCCCCGAGCTGCGGCGGTGGAAGGTCCCGATCGGCACGGTCGCGGTCTTCGCCGCATCCAACTTCCCGTTCGCGTTCAGCGTCCCCGGCGGTGACACCGCCAGCGCCCTCGCCGCCGGCTGCCCGGTCGTCGTCAAGGCCCATCCCGATCATCCGCAGACCAGCGTGCTGGTCGCGGAGACCCTCCGGGCCGCGGCCGAGAAGGTCGGGCTGCCCGCCGACGTCCTCACCCTGATCCACGGCTACCAGGCCGGCGTCGACCTGGTGCGCCACCCGCTGATCTCCGCCGTCGGCTTCACCGGCTCCATTCCGGGCGGGCGCGCCCTCTTCGACCTCGCCGCGGCGCGGCCGTCCCCGATCCCGTTCTACGGCGAGCTCGGCAGCCTCAACCCGGTGCTCATCACCGAGCGGGCCGCGGAAACCCGCCCCGACGAGATCGCCGCCGGCCTCGTCGCCTCCTACACCCTCGGCCAGGGCCAGTTCTGCACCAAGCCCGGCCTGGTGCTTGTCCCCGCGGGCCCGGCAGGCGACGCGCTGACGAGGTCGGCCAGGCAAACGGCGTCGGCGGCCGCCCCGGGCGCGCTGCTCGACGCGCGGATGCGGGAGCACTTCCTTGCCGGGTTCGCCGCCCGCGCCGCCGCTCCTGGCGTCCGTACCCTGGCCGCGGCCGCCGCCGCGCCCACCGATGACGCACCGCAGGCCGTCCGCGCGGGGCTCCTCGAGGTCGACGCCGCCGACCTGGGCGGCGACCTGCTCGAGGAATGCTTCGGCCCGGTCACCGTGCTGATCCGCTACCGCGACGCGGCCGACGCGGAAACCGTCCTGTCCCGCCTTGGCGGCAGCCTCACCGCGACCCTGCACGCCGAGTCCGGCGAGCCCGACGCCTCGGCGTGGCTTACCCGCCTGTCCCGCTTCGCGGGCCGCGTCGTCTTCGGCGGCTGGCCCACGGGCGTCGCGGTCGCCCCGGCCATGACCCACGGCGGCCCGTACCCCGCCACCACGACCCCCACGACCTCGGTCGGCGGCACCGCCATCGAACGCTGGCTCCGCCCGGTCACTTACCAGACCGTCCCACCGGAGCTGCTCCCCCCGGAGCTATCCCGGCACCCCTAGCGGCCGCCATCCACCCTGGTCCGCCAGCCCGATAGACGGGCCGGGAATTGTGCTAGCTGAGGCCGCTCAGGTCGCCGCCTGGCAGCGGCGAGGTCTGGCCCGCCGTCGGCAACGCGATGTTGACCGCCTGGTTGATGCTGGTGATCGTCGTGGTAATGGTCTCGGTCACGGTCTTGCCCACCTCGGTGACGACCGCCTTGCGCACCGTGTGCTGGCCGTCAATCCAGACGGTGAACGTCGCCGTGCTGAAGCCGGCCGCCGCGATCGCCTGCTGTGCCTCGGTCTTGGCGCTGCCGGAGAGGTAGGAGATCCCCTTGTCCAGCGGGAGCGTCCCCGTGTACTCGGTGACGGGGACACCGCCGATGCTCCCGGTGCCCACCTGGCGCACGGACGTCGCCCCCTGGAGCAGCTGAGACTGGGTGAGCGGCCCGCTGCCGGTCGCCTGACTGAAGATCTGGCTGAGGTTGATCCCGCTGCTATTGCTGATGGACGACACGGGGATGGCCAGCCATGGCCTGGTCAGGTGCAGCGTCTGGGTGAGGAAGCTCCATTTCATGTAGAGCGTGGCCGGCGTGATGATCTCGGTGAGCCCGCCGGGCAGCGACATCCCCGCGGAGCTGAGTGATTCGATGTTCACGCCGGCAAGCAGGGAGGGGTGCAGTTGCTCCGCGAACGTCGCGGTCATGCGATGAGCGCCTGCCGACCCGGACGTGCTTGCCGCTCCCGGCTTAAGCGCGGCCCGCAGGTCCATTGTCCCGGTAAAGGAGTTCGCGGTGGACGCCGTCTTCGCCGCGAGCTTGACCGCGTCCAGCGCGTTGGCCGGCGTCTGGGCGGAAGACCCGCTGGCCCCGGCGCTAGAGCTGGAGCCGGCGGCGCAGCCAGTGACGGCCGCAGCGACGATCGCCACGAGCCCAGCCGCACACCACGGCCAACGAGCACTGCTTACCTGCATCAAGACCTCCGAGGCCTGACCTTGACCTTGAACCGGGGATGCCACCGCTTCGCTGCCCTGAGCGCATTCCCGTAAACTCCAACCCGACCGCGCTGACTCACCCATTTCCGATCGTAACGGGAGGGACGATCAGCGCGCGCTATGGTTTAGTGTCTCGCCTTGTGATCAGCGATGGGAGGGGACAGTGACCGAAACACGGCTCGCGCCCGGTGATGTGGCACCGGACTTCACGCTGCCCGACGCCGACGGCAACCTGGTTTCGCTATCGAAGCTGCGCGGCCAGCGGGTGATCGTCTACTTCTACCCCGCCGCGATGACCCCCGGCTGCACGAAGGAGGCCTGCGACTTCACCGCCGCCCTGCCGGACCTCACCGCGGCCGGCACCGCGGTCCTCGGGATTTCCCCTGACTCGCCGGCCAAGCTGGCGAAGTTCCGGGAGAAGGAGCACCTCGCCTTCCCGCTCCTGTCCGACCAGGACAAGGCCGTCCTCACCGCCTACGGCGCGTACGGCGAGAAGATGAACTACGGCAAGACGATCATGGGCGTCATCCGCTCCACGTTCGTCATCGACGCCGATGGCAAGATCGAGAAGGCTCTCTACGGGGTCAAGGCCACCGGCCACGTCGACCGCCTCCGCAAGGACCTGGGAATCTGAGAAAAAGCTGTAAGATTCCAGACGGGTGCGGCTGACCTTGGCCGGCACCCGTCCCGGTCAACGGGGTCACGCGGGCGTGGCGAAATGGCAGACGCGGCAGGTTTAGGTCCTGTTGGTGGCAACACTGTGGGGGTTCGAATCCCCCCGCCCGCACTCCTGATCAAAACCCCAATGCCGGCAGGCCGGGTCCGCCGGCGACAAGCGGCTCATTTCGGGTCAGCTGAGGGATCGCGATGCGCGCATCGGCTGCCAGCCCGGCGGTCACGTCATGCCCCAGCCCATGATTTTGGGCCGGTCCCCCTCCGGGGCGCCGGCCGCCCGGGGCCGTGACCG
>JAWWPV010001137.1:0-7191 GCA_033854775.1 Trebonia sp. | reverse complement strand
CGTTTTGCTGAGGGAATCGCGATGCTCCTGCGGGCCGCGCAGCGCCTGCCAGCCCGGCGGTCACGTCATGCCCAGCCAAAGATCTTGGAAACTTTGCGCTACATGGAGATAAAACACGCGTAGCACGTGCGGAAGCTCCACGTAACGCGGAGTTTCCACGTTACGGCCACGGGTGCACCACCAGCCCGGTGATCCCCAGGTGGCCGTACCGGTCGCGCAGGGTCTCGGAAAGCTGAACCACAACCTCCGACCCTAGTGAGTTGAACGCCGCGAGGACGGCTCGCAACCTACCGGCCCCAGTGCCGGCGAAGGTGCGGGACGAGGTCGCCGGGACGCTCTTCAGGGAAGAAGACCTTCGCGCCGTCGACCTCGACGACCTCGCGCGCCCCGGGGATCAGGTCCCGCAGGTAGTACGCCCACTTGATGCCGAAGGCAGCGTCGCCGGTGCCCCACACCAGCAGGGTCGGGGCGTCAAGGGCGCGCAGCGGTTCGCTGACGGCCTCCATCTCGGCCGGGTCAAGCGCGGCGATCATCCGCTCGAAGTCCCTGGTGCGCTCCGTGGTCTCGCCAAGCGCGGTGAGGTAGGAGCGCCATGCCTCCTCGGGAACCAGTTCGGGGTGCTCGTAGCCGGCCCCCAGCGGGCTGGCCGGCCAGGTCGCTGGGTCAGCGACGATCGCCGCAAGCGCCGGCGCCAGCGTGCCCTGCCGCGCGAGCTCGACGACCGGGGCGAACTCCGGCGGCGGGAAGTTGCCCTCGCAGTCGCAGTTGGTCAGGGTGAACGACCGGATCCGGTCCGGGTGGCGGGCGGCGAAGATCTGGGCGACAGCGCCGCCGGTGTCGTTGCCCACCAGGTCCACCTGCGTGAGCCCGAGGCCGTCGCACAGGTCGGCGACGACCTGGGCGAGCGCGGTGACCGACAGGTCGTCGCGGCCCGGGGTGCCGCCGTGCAGTGGCAGGTCGATCGCGATACAGCGGCTCGTGTCGCGCAGGTTCTCGATGACATGCCGCCACAGCAGGCCGTTGGTGCCGAGGCCGTGCACGAACAGTGCCACGGGCCCCGAGCCCAGTTCGGTGTAGGCGATCGCGCCCGCCGGGGTGTCCAGCGACCGGCGATGCGCGGTGAACGTGCTTACATCCATGGAAGCCTCCAGGTAACATACCGACTGTCGGTCTATTAAATACATACCGACCATCGGTCTGTCAATATTGAGGACACAGCAGTACAAGCCGGCCCCCGTAGGTGCGGCGCAGCGAGTAACAGCAGGTAAGAATGAGTTCCATGACCGAACAGCAGGCCGCCCCAGGCAAGCGAGCAGCCCAGGGCCGTGCGACGCGCGGCCAGCTCATCGAGGTGGCCACCCGGCTGTTCGCCGAGCACGGGTACGAGGGCACCTCGATCGAGGCGGTGCTGTCGGCCGCGGGAGTCAGCCGCGGCGCGCTCTACCACCACTTCGCCGGGAAGGAGGCGCTGTTCGAGGCCGTCGTCTCGGCCGTATCGGACCAGGTCACGATGGAACTCACCGCGGCCGTTCGGGGCTGCGACGACCCCCTAGACGCGATGCGCACCGCGGCCCTGGCCTGGGTCGGCCTGGCCGCCGACCCGGTCATCCAGCGGGTCGTGCTGGTGGACGCGCCGTCGGTGCTCGGCTGGGAACGGTGGCGGGCCATGGACGACGGGCGCACGCTCGGCACCATGCGGGCCATGCTTCAGGCCGTCAGCGACAGCGGTCGCTTTCCATCGGAACTCGTCGCCCCGTTCTCCCACATGATCCTGGCGGCGCTAGACGAGATCGTCCTGGTCATCGCCCGCGCCCCCGATTCCGGGGCAGCGGTGGCGGAAGGCCGCATGGCGGTCCGAGCGCTCCTGGACCGCCTGCTCCGCCCCTAGGCCCTAGGCCCAGGCCCCAGTGGCCCTAGGCGCTGGTCTCCGCCGGCCGCGGGGTCGGCGCCAGCTTCTCCAGGCGGGCCCTCTCCGCGGGCAGCAGGTTGTGGTCGGCGAGCCGGTGGCGGATAGCGGTCAGTCGCCACGCGTCATCAAGCGGCCCGGCGGCGCGTACGAACGAGCGCGTGCAGAGAGCCTGCATGCCCCGGATGACGGCAGCCTGGATCCGCGGTCCTGGAACGTCCGAGAATCCGATGATCACCCAGGTCATCGCCACGTCGGCGATGGCGGGCCCGCAGGCCGCACCCTCCCAGTCGATGATCATCGGCCCGTTCCCGGTCAAGATGACGTTCTGCGGGTGCAGGTCCCGGTGCAGCAGCACGTCGCCGCCGGCGAGACCCGTCGTCCCGAAGGGGAGCGGCAGACCGAGCCCCTGAAGGCCGGCGGCCGGCACATGGTGGACGAGCCCGTGCAGCCGCGCCAGCAACCGGGCGTGGCGACGAACCGTCCACGGCCGGCGGCCGAGGGCGTCCAGCATCGTCGGCCCGGCGGCCCGCTCCATCACGATGTCGGACCCGGAGACGTCGAAAACCTCGGGCACCGGCACGCCGGACGCACGGGCATGCGCCATGACCTGGGCCTCGGTGGCTACCTGCCGGGCCTCCCGCCCGTCCCGGTACCGGCGCAGCACCCGCCCGCCCCCGACGTCAAAGACATCGGCGTTCCGCCCCGCCCCGACCAGCGTCCCCGGCACCCCAACGGCCATACCCAAAGTCTGGCACCGACCAAAGCCGCGAGCCACTAGGACTTTGCCGGTCCAGCCTCAGTGCAGGTAGGCCCCGCCATCGACGACGATCGTCTGCCCGGTCATGAAGCCGGAGGACGGCCCGGCCAGGAAGCGCACGGCCCCGACGATGTCGCCCGGCACCATCTCGCGGCGCAGGATGCGGCTGCCCGGGGCGTTTTGCCGCATGGCCTCGAGGCGATCGGCGTTCTGCTGCACGCCCGCGGAGACGGTGAACCCGGGCGCGACCGCGTTGACGAGGATCCCGTCGCCGCCAAGCTCGCGCGCCAGTGCCTTGGTCATGGCCAGGATGGCGCCCTTGCTGCTCGTGTAGTGCAGCAGGTAGGCCGTGCCCTTGAACGCGGTGGTGGAGGCGATGTTGATGATCCGGCCGCCGCCCCGCTCCCGCATGGGCCCGACGACCGCCTTGGCCGCGAGGAAGCTGCCGATCACGTTGACCTCAAGCACCTTGCGCCAGTCGTCGGCCTTGAGAAGCTCAAACGGTCCCGGGGTAAGGCCGGCGAAGATGCCCGCGTTGTTGACGAGAATATCCACGCCCCCGAACGAGTGCCCGGTGGCTCTCACCGCGTCCGCCAGCTCTGGTTCCGAGGTGACGTCGGCGACCACGCCGAGCGCTTCGCCGCCCTCTTTCTCCACCTCGGCGACGGTGGCGCCGGGGTCTGACCGGTCGGCCACGACGACCCTTGCCCCGGCCGCCGCGAGCCCGACGCAGATCGCGCGGCCGATGCCGATGGCGCCGCCGGTGACGAGCGCGACCGAGCCCGCGAGCTCCCGTCCGCTCTCGCCCGGTGACGATGGCGTGCTCATCGTGCGGCTCCTTCCGTGGCGCGGGGTCGGAAGGCGACCGCCGGTGTCCTGGCCGCCGGATGCCCCCCGGCGAATCTCGCAAAAGTACGACACAGTTGTACGGAGATCAATACCTCCGTACGATGCGCCAAAGCAAGCTAGAGCCGCCATTGGGTGAATCAGACGTATTGATGTACGTATGACCGCATGATACGCTTCGCCAGTCATCGTTCGGCGCAGGCATCGTTCAGTGAGGTTTGGGAGGTACGCGGCCTATGGACCTAGCGCTCGCCGGCCAGCGCGCGATCGTCACCGGGGGCACCGGCGGCATCGGGATCGCGATCGCGCGGCAGTTCGCACTCGAGGGCGTGCGCACGGCGGTGTGCAGCCGGAGCCTGGAACGGGCGACGGACGCCATCGCCTCGCTCGACGTCCCGGGCGCGGCCGAGCTGCTGCGGCCAGCGCAGGTCGAGCTCAAGGACCCCGCGTCGGTCGCCGCGATGGTTGACTCGGTCGCCGCGGAGTTCGGCGGCGTGGACATCGTGGTCAACTCCGGCTCCGAGGTGAGCGGTAACGTGCCGGAGGACTTCGCGCACATCACTGACGAGCTGGTGCTGTCCTCGTTCGAGGACAAGTTCGTCGGGATCTTGCGGGTGTGCCGGGGCGTCGTGCCGCTGATGCGCGCCCAGGGATACGGCCGGATCATCAACCTGGCCGGCAGCACCGCCAGGGAGGCCGGGTCCATCGCGGCGGGTGCCCGCAACTCGGCGGTGGTGAACCTGACCAAGGCGCTGGCCAGGGAGCTGGGCCGGGACGGCATCACGGTCAACGCCATCCACCCCTTCACCACGGTGACCGGCAACCTCGGGCCCCGCCTCGAGCGGATGGCGGCACGGCGCGACAGCACGGCGGAAGACCACCTTGCCGCGATCTCCACCCGCACTTCGCTCGGGCGCCTGGTCACGGCCGAAGAGATCGCCGACTTCGTCGCCTTTCTCTCCTCGTACCGCTCGGTCGCGCTGACCGGGGAGGTGCTCGCTCTCACCGGCGGTCTCGGCACAGCCGTTTATTTTTGATGCACCGACTCCAGGAGCGTTTCTGTCATGACGAGCACAGTTCCGGCGGCCGGAGAGCTGAGCGAGCCGTCGGTTCTCGACGCCCTGCTGCGCCCGAGAGGCGTGGCGATGATCGGGGCGTCACGGAACCCCACGGCGCTCGGCGGCCGGCCGCTTGGCTACCTGGCCAGGTACGGCTTCCCAGGGCAGGTGTACCCGGTCAACGGCAGCGCCCCCGAGGTGCAGGGGCTGCCGTCGTACGCGTCCGTCAAGGACATACCGGGGCCGGTCGACCTGGCCCTGGTGATGGTGCGGGCCGAGCTTGTCCCCCAGGTGCTGCGCGAGTGCGCCGCCGCGGGCGTGCGGGTCGCGGTGATCGTGAGCTCTGGCTTCGGGGAGGGCATGGGCGCTGGCGCGGGGATACTTGAGTCCCTCGCGCCCGAGCTTGCCGCCAGCGGGATGCGGGTCCTCGGCCCGAACTGCGAGGGGCTCGCCAGCCTGCCCGCCGACGCGCCGCTCACGTTCAGCCCGGTGCTCGACATCGACGCCTCGGGCACGCGGCTGCGCCCGGGCAACATCGCGGTCCTCTCGCAGAGCGGCGGCCTCGGGTTCGCGGTCGCCCAGTGGGGCACCGAGGTGGGCCTGGACTTCTCCTACATCATCAGCACCGGCAACGAGTTCGACCTCGACTCCCTTGAGCTGGCCGGGTGTCTCGTTGAGCTCCCCGACACCGACATCGTGATCATGCTCGTCGAGGCCTTCCACGATCTCGCGGAGTTCGCCCGCGTCGGCGAGCGGTTCAGGGAGACGGGAAAGCGCCTGGTGGTAGCGAAGCTCGGCAAGACGCCGCCGGGTGCCAGGGGCGCCTACGCGCACACCAGGCACGTCGCGGGCGACCAGGCCGAGTACGCACGCCTGTTCCGTGCGCACGACGTCCTCGAGGCGGACGGCGAGGAAGAGCTCATCGACGTGGTGCAGGCGACCGCGAAGACGCGGCGGTTTGGGCTGCGCCCGCTGCCAGCCGGCGCCAGGATCGGCATCGCCACCACCTCCGGCGGCGCCGGGGTGTGGCTCGCCGACGCCTGCGCGGCGCGCGGCCTCGACGTCCCCGAGCTCTCCGGCCCGGTCCAGGAGCTGCTGAAGCCGCACATGCCGCCGTTCGGGTCGCCGGTCAACCCGGTTGACCTCACGGCGCAGCTCACGGCGGGCGGCACGGTCGTCCCCGCGCTCCGGGTGCTGACCGAGTCGGGGGAGGTCGACGCGGTCGTCCTCGTCACGTCCCTGTCCTCGGCCGGGCGTCTCGAGCGCGACCAAGCAGCGCTCGCCGAGCTCATCGGCGGGTCCGGGCGGCCGATCTTCATCTTCTCCTACACCAGGCCAGCGCCGTCCTGCGTCCAGATCCTCCAGGACCTGGGCGTGCCCTGGTACACGAGCGCCGCCCGCGCCGCGCGCGGTCTCGCGGCCCTGGTTCGGGAACCAGATCAGGGTTCAGGCCCCAAGTCAGCAAGGAGCGAGAGGTAGCCGATGAGTAACTCCGACATCCCCCTGGCCGAGCGGCTCGGCCATGATCCTGCTCCAGCGGGGGATCGCCAGCGAGTTCACCGAGCTGCTGCGCCGGCGGGCGGAGCGCGTCACGGTCGGGCACGGCTTCGACCGCGGCGTCGAGATGGGGCCGCTGATCGACGCGCAGGGCCTCGCCAAGGTCGAGCGGCACGTCGCGGACCTGGTCGACCACGGCGCCAAGGTGCTGACCGGCGGGCTGCGGCACGAGCGCGGCGGGACGTTCTACCAGCCCACCGTGATCAGCGGCATCAGCGAGGAGTCGGTCGCCTGGCGGGAGGAGACGTTCGGCCCGGTGGCCGCGCTGACCGTCTTCGACGACGAGGACGAGGCCATCGCGCTGGCCAACGACACCGACTACGGCCTGGTCTCCTACATCTACACCCACGACCTCGGCAGGACCTGGCGGGTCTCCGAGGCCCTCGAAGCCGGCATGGTCGCGGTCAACACCGGCCGGGTGCCGAACGAGCAGGCGCCGTTCGGCGGCATCAAGGAGTCGGGGATCGGCCGCGAAGGGTCGATGTACGGCATCGATGACTGGCTTGAGCTCAAGTACGTCAACCTGGCCGGCCTCAGCCGCAGGGACAAGGAGTAGCGATGACCCAGGAAGCGGAGGAAGCCGCGCCCGTCGTCCTGCGTGCGGTGACGGGCCCGGTCGCGGTGCTCACCCTGAACCGGCCGAAGGCGCGGAACGCGATGGACGACGACATGCGCGAGACGCTCCGCGCGGAGCTTGAGGCGCTGTCGGCCGACCAGGACGTCAGGGTGATCGTGCTCACCGGCGCCGGCCGTGCGTTCTGCGCGGGCGGCGACATCAAGGGCATGCGCCAGCGGCTTGAGCAGCCGCCCGGCCAGGTCGCGATCCGCGGCTGGCGCAGGCAGCACCGCACGGGGGCCTTCGTCACCGCGCTCGCGAACGCCGACCAGATCACGATCGCCGCGGTCAACGGCCCCGCCATGGGCCTTGGCCTGGACGTCGCGCTCGCCTGCGACTTCATCATCGCGGCGCCCGAGGCGCAGTTCGCCGCGTCGTTCGTGAAGCGCGGCCTGATCCCGGACGGCGGCGGCCTGTACTTCCTGCCGCGCCGCATCGGCCTGCAGCT
>JAWWPV010001136.1:0-5016 GCA_033854775.1 Trebonia sp. | reverse complement strand
CGTCGCTGGCCGACGCGCTCAACCTCCTGCTGCGCGATCCCGGCCGGGCGGACGCGATGGGACTGGCGGGGCGCGAGCGGGCGGTGACGGAGTTCTCCTGGGACGCGATCGCGGCGCAGACCGCGGCACTGTATGCGGAGCTAACCGCCGCGTAACACGCCACCATCCCGCCCCGCCCCGCCCCAGGCGCTACGCGCTTCTTGCTGTTATCAGGCCTGGCAATTTGTGGATGTCCCTTTGCTGTCGCTATAGCGACAGCAAAGGGACATCCACACACTGACCGGACCGGGCGGGGCAGGTCACGCCCACCGGGTGAGGATCTCCTCGCGGTGGAACGTGGCGCGGGCCGCGAGGGCCAGGCCCGCGTCGACGGCGGTGAGGACGCCGCACATGACGGCGAGCGAGGCCAGGTCGAGGGAGAACGCACCGGAGACGAGCCCGATGTAGAGGCCCGCGCCCGGGAGCGCGGCGAGCGCGCCGAGCTGCTGCGCGGTGCGCACCTCGCTCACCCTAGCGGACATCAGCACGCTGAACGCGACGGCCATGAGCGCCAGGAGCGGCGCGACGCCGAACACGGTGACGGCCGCCATCCAGTTCGGGAAGTACAGGTACCCGAGGGTGGCGCGGGTGAACGCGTCGCAGAGGGTCATCAGCAGGATCATGCCCGCCCACATCACGACGAGCGGCGGGACGAGGGCCGCGAGGGCCTTGCCGAGCAGGATCTCGCCGTCGCTCGCCGGGGTGGCGAGCAGCGGCTCGAGGCTGCGCTCGACCTTCTCGCCGACCATGCTGTAGGACGCGAGGCTCGCGGGCAGCGCCCCGGTATAGATCATGAAGAAGAAGAGAAACGCGTTCAGCATCTTCGGTAGCTGGTCCGCGGGAATGCTGGCGCGCGCGATGATCTGCGAGAAAAGGACCGCCAGGCCAAGCGGGAGCACCACGAGGGCGATCCGCAAGCTGCGCCTTGTCATCATGATCGTTAGGTCCTTGCGGGCGATGGTCGCCACTTTCTGCCAGTTCATCGCCGTTACCTCGCGTTCTTCTCGTGCTTCTCGTCGCCGAGCAGCTTCAGGTAGGTCTCTTCCAGGGTGGGGACGAGCCCGTTGACGAACTGGATCTCGCCGCCGGCGGCCACGATCGCCTTCACGAGCTCGGGGTTGTCCCGTTCGGGCTTGTCGACGCCGATCGTGATCGTGCTGCCACTGACCGTCACGTCCGCCCGGCTCGCGTTCCGGGCGGCCGCGACGACGGCGTCGGTGACGACCGCGAGCTGGATCGCCGTGGCGTGCTGCGACGCGGTGCCGCGCAGCGCGTCCGGGGTGCCGACCGCGACGAGCTTCGTGGCCATGATGCCGACCCGGTCGCAGACCCGCTCGGCCTCGGTCAGCTGATGGGTGTTGAGCAGGATCGTCCGCTTCTCCTGCTTCAGCTGGAGGAGGAAGTCGCGGACGGTCTTGGCGCCCTCCGGGTCGAGGTTCGCCGTGGGCTCGTCGAGGAAGAGCACCGGCGGGTCGTTGATCAGCGCCCGGGCGATGGTCAGCCGCTGCTTCATCCCCTTGGAGAAGGTCCGCACGCGGTCGTCCCTGCGGTCCCACAGGTCGAGCATGGTGAGCAGCCGCTCCGTGCGCACGGCGCGCATCCCGTTGGGGACCTGGTAGAGCTTGCCGTAGAAGTCCAGGGTCCGCGCGGCGCTCAGGTCCGGGTAAAGCCCGGCTTCCTCTGGCATCAGGCCGATGAGGCCCCTGAGCTTCCTGGCCGCGGCCGGGTCGCCGACACGGCAGCCCGCTACCCAGGCATCGCCGCTTGTCTTGCCGATGAGCCCGGCGAGCATCCTGATGGTGGTGGTCTTGCCCGCGCCGTTCGGCCCGAGCAGCCCGAAGACTTCGCCTTCCGCGATCGTGAGCGTCAGCCCGTCGACCGCCGTAAAGTCACCGAACTTCCGTGTGAGGTTCTGGATCTCGATCACGTCCGCCTCCTCTTTTCTAGATACCCAGAGGCTATCAATGTGATATCACAATGATAGATCGCGGCCCGTACGGGCGCAAGCCCCTGCTGAGGCGGGTTTGACCGGCGCCGGGTGAGCCGGTGCCGGTGCCGGTGCCGGTGCTGTTAGCCGATGCCGGTGCTGGCTAGCCGATGCGGACGGCGAGCAGGCAGGCGTCGACGCCGGTGTCGGAGACGGCGCTGGCCAGGATGCGGCTCGCGTGCGTGTCCAGGTCGGGGTCGGCGGGGACCGCGGCCGCGGCGAAGTCGGCGAGGGCGTCGCTGATCGATGCGGCCCGGCGCTCGATGAGCCCGTCGGTGTAGAAGAGCAGCGTGTCCTCGCTGCGGAGCTCCAGGTAAAGCTGCTCGTACTCGGTGTCAGGCTGCACGCCGAGCAGCATGCCCTCGGGCATCGGCTGCACCGTCGCGGCCCCGCCGCGGACGAGGACCGGCGGCAGGTGCCCGGCCCTGGCCCAGCGGAGCATCCGGCTCCGCGGGCTGTACCGGCCGCAGATCACGGTGGCGGTGACGTCCTCGGCGAACAGGCAGGTCGTGTAGTTCAGCTTGCCGATCAACTCGCCTGGGTCGGCGCAGGTCGCGGCCAGCCCGCGCAGCGCGTTGCGCACCGTGATCATGCCGGTCACCGCCTCGATGCCGTGGCCGGCGATGTCCCCGACCACGAACAGCAGGTCGCCGCCGGGGAGCTGGAGCGCGTCGTACCAGTCGCCCGCCACCAGGGCGCTCGGCTTGGCCGGAAGGCAGCGGACCTCGATGTCGACGCCGGCGGTGGCAATCAGGCGGACGCCCGACGGCATGATCGCGCGCTGGAGTCGCAGCGCGAGCTCGTGTTCCTCCGCGGCCCGCTGCTCGCTGTCGGCCAGCAGGTCCCGGGCTTCGGCGAGCTCGACCCTGGCCTGGTCGAGCAGGCGGAGCGCCTCGAAGGCGGGGATGCCCGTCTCCGGCCCAGCGGTTTGTGGCACCGTGACGGACGCCGCCGGCAGGTGGTCGCCGCCCCTGGTGGCCACCGTCACCTCTCCCCCGTCACTGCTGCCGCTACTCGACGTGACATTTCAAGCACGCTACCACCGTGCCCGGAAATTCATCCGCTAACGGTGGAGGTATATCCGAAAGAGACCTAGGAAGGCACGGGAATTCAACCGCGCTTTCCTGGTGCACACGTGCCCTGAATGCAATTGCATTTGCACATGCTATCGGCTCCGCCTCCGGCTCTTTTCGCAGCTCAGCTGGCTTTTGGTAACGCTCAAGCGGCGCTCCTGCCTGGTGACTGACGCCGAAACTTCTGCGAGCAAGGCAGCCACCAGGCCGGGATATCCCGGAGCTCCCTCAGATCCGCCAAGCCGGGATATCCCGGAGCCCCCTCAGATCCGTCGGACAAGCGCACGCGGTTGCCGCGGTTGCCACGCGCCGCACGCCCGCGCCCCACGGGCAACGGGCAACAGGCAACGGGCAACAGGCAACGGGACGGAATGGTCATATCAGGAAATGTCCGGCTTGATGCGGTCGGCGCGAGGGCCGCCGGGCATTTCCCGCGCCGCCCGTGCGTGAGACACAATGCCGTTGATGTAAGCCGTTGATGTAAGAGGAACATGACACCTGAGGCCCCGCGTGTCGGCCGTCTGCCTAGGGGCATCCTTGCTAGTGCGGTTAGCGCGGAAACTTTTTTCAGCACGGAAGTTTTTCACGCTGTACGATCAACAATCTTCCGCGATAAAAAAAGTTTCCGCGCTAAAGTGCCGGTCCGCGCCGCCAGGCACCGGACGAACCGGCAAGTGGGACGGCAGGGACCGGCCGCGATCCACTCTAAATTAACGGCGTTGTGCCTGGGAATCTCTCTTTACCTACGGCGCGGAATTTACCGGTTAATGCCATGACGGCTCGAATGAATCATGAAATGTCGGGCGACTTACGGTCGCCGGAGCCGGAGCCGGAGCCGGGGCGTACAGGGCCGCCGGGTGGGCGGTCCGCACGCCGTTCAGGACCAGGGACGCGTAGGCGCGCTAGTCCTCGAATCGGGTGGCCGCCGATTCCAGGGCCGCGGCCCACCGGGGGGTTATGGCCGCGATGCCCGCCGGCACGCCGAGCGCGACCAGGACGCACGGGGGGCCAGCATCGTCAGCGGGGTGTGCGACCAGGACGCACGGGGGGACCAGCATCGTCAGCGGGGTGCGCTGCCTGCCGGACTCGGTCTCCCCCGTCTCCTCGTTCGCCTCGGCTGCCATGCCGGGGTCCTCCCCCGGCGGGTCGCCGAGGCCGTAGAAGACGCCGCCCGCGAACCGGAGCACCGCGCCCGCGGCACGGCACCCTGACAACCCGCAGCCATGCCCTAAAAGGGCGAAAGTGAATGTTCCTGGATTAAGGGTGGCAATTCACTGCTTTCGCGAAAAAGGCTACCTTTCGCGCAAACGACGTGCGGCCCATTTGGTAAATCTACATAACAGGTCAGGCTGGTGGATAAGCCTCACTATCTTGACTTTGCCGCCAATGAATTTCACGAAGATCGTTTTCGTGCCGGATCACCGGGTAGCGGCGTCCGGGACCTCATACACGCAGGGTCCGGACACAAGCAGAACATCTGAGCGGCACGGCCGACGGAAGACTCGACGGACACCGGGGCGTGTGAACTCAGATAGGAGGCAGAAATGAAAGGCAGCATTCGGGCCGCCGCCGCGATCGGCATCGGCTACGTGCTCGGCCGCCACCGGAAATTCCGTACCGCGGCCATGATGGCAGCCGGGATGACCGTCGGCGGTACGACGGTCGGCAACCTGGCCCTGAAGCGGGGCATGAAGATGCTCGGCTCCACCGAGGCGATCCAGAAGGTGGCACCGCAGCTCGGCGACCTCGCCGACACCGTGCGCGGCGACCTGGTCTCCGCGGGCAAGGCCGCGGCGGCCGCCGCGGTCAGCAGCCGGCTTGACGCGCTGACCGACTCGATTCACGACCGTGCGGAGCGCGTGCGCAACCCCGCGGCCACGGTAGCCGAAGGCGCGGAAGAGGCAACCGAGGCCGGCC
>JAWWPV010001135.1:0-2525 GCA_033854775.1 Trebonia sp. | reverse complement strand
GGCGGCATCGACATCTCCATCGCGCCGCTTTTCACCTTCGTCTCCGTGGTCATCGAGGTGATGCTGCTCGCCCACCACGTCACCACCGCCTTCGCCGTGATTCCTGTCGCGGTCGCGGCCGGCGCGCTGATCGGCGCGGTCAACGGCGTCCTGGTCAACTACGGCCGGTACCAGGCCGTGGTCGCCACCCTCTGCATGAACTTCATCCTCTCCGGCTTCGCGCTCGGCTACGCCCCCGCCCCGGTGTCCGGCACCACCGGCTGGCTCACCTCGCTCGGCTCCACGGTCGGCGGCGTGCCCGGCGGGCTCATCCTGCTGGCGGTCCCGCTGCTCGCCTGGTGGGGGCTGAACCGCACGCCCTTCGTCAGGACCCTGCTCGCGGTCGGCGGCAGCGAGACCACCGCCTACACCGCCGGGGTGAACGTGCCGGCCGTCCGCACCCTCGGCTACACGATCGGCGGCGCCATCGCAGGCCTGGCTGGCATCGCGATCGTGGCGCAGCTCCACCAGGCCGAAGCCGACGCCGGCTTCGTCACCCCGTTCATCCTGATGGCCATCGCCGCGGCCGCGATCGGCGGCAACTCACTCGCCGGCGGGCGCGGCGGCCTGCTTGGCGCGCTGCTCGGCGCGGTCGTCATCTTCCTGATCGAGAACCTGCTCGGCGCGCTCGGCCTGTCGTCCTTCTGGTCGCAGGCCGTCTACGGCGCCACGCTCATCATCGCCGTCATCTTCGCCGCGTTCAGTGCTTCCAAAACACGTGCGATGCGGGCCCGGGCTAACGGCCGAGGTAACAGCGAGAAGCGCGCCAGCGCACCCCGCACACCCAGCTCAACCAACACAACCGGCGTCATCGGAAGGGAGGCAGGCGCATGACCAGTCTGGCCCCGTCGCCAGCCCCGGCCGCCGGGGCGGACACCGCCCTGAGAGCCGCCCGGCGGGCGGCCGCGTTCCAGCGGAAGTTCCCGCTGCCGCAGTTCCTCGTGCTGATCGCCCTGGTGCTGTACGTCGGCGCATCCGACGGCGACTTCAGCTGGGGCGACCTGTGGGCGCCGATCCTGCTCCAGGCGTCGTTCCTCGGCATCGCGTCGGCCGGGCAGACCCTGGCCATCCTGGTTGGCGGCCTGGACTTCTCGATTGCCGCCTACATCGTCGCGGGGAACCTGCTCACCACCCACCTGACCGGCCTCGAGCACTGGAACTTCGCCGTCGTCGCCCTCATTGTGCTGTTCATCTGCCTGGTCTGCGGCGGGGCGAGCGGCTGGGTCTGCCACCGGTTCCACCTAGAGCCGCTCGTCGTCACGCTGGGGATGAGCTCGGTCGTGGTCGGCGTGCTGCTCGGCACCGACACCACGCTGGTCAACGGGGCAGGCCCGGGCTGGCTGCAGCACTTCACCGCGCAGTCGTCGGACACCTTCGGCGTGCCGGTCCCGCCGATCGTCACCGCCTGGATCGTGCTCGCCGTGGTCATCACCGTGATCCTGGTCAAGACCCCGCTTGGACGCAAGATCTACCTGGCCGGCGCCGGGCCGCGCGCCGCCGACCTGGCCGGCATCTCGACCAGGCGCGTCTGGACCGGCGTCTACGCGGCGAGCGCCGTCCTCGCGGGACTTGCCGGGGTGCTGCTCGCCGGGTTCAGCACCGGCGGCGACACCAACATCGGCAACAACTACCTGTTCCCCGGCCTCGCCGCGGTGATCGTCGGCGGCACCATGATGGGCGGCCGAGGCGACTACCTGCGCACCTGCCTGGGCGCCCTGATCATCACCGCGCTGAACTTCGTGATCTCCGTGCTGAACGTCAACGCGGCGGCCGCGCAGGTCATCTTCGGCGCGCTGATCCTGCTCACCGTCGCCCTCTACGGCAGGGAGAGGAGGCTGCGTGACCGGGTGTAACAACGGCTCGTTCCTCCCCTCGACTTTTTCGGCGGCACCACCGCCCACGCTTGAGAGCACAAGGACTTGGACACGATGAGACTGCACCACGCCGGGGTCAGCGTCCCTGACCTGGACCGCTCGCTTCAGTGGTACTGCGAGGCGCTCGGCCTGAGACCTGGGCTCCGCTTCGAGGTCCCGCCGATCGGGCTGCGCGGCGCGTTCGCGCTCGGCGACGACGAGGCAGGCGTGGAGTTGCTCGAGATGGCGGGCGCGGAACCAGGAACGCCCACGACCGACCCGCCGTCGGCCAATGCGATCCACGGCTACAACCACGTGTGCTTCCAGGTCGAGGACCTGGACGCGGCCTACGACCGGGTGATCGCCAGCGGCGCGGTGGCCGTCTGGGACCCGCGCGACTCACCGGAACCGGGCATGCGGATGGCCTACGTCACCGACCCGGACGGCAACCTCATCGAGCTGGTCGCGCCGGCCGTGACCGATCCCGGGATGCCGCGCCGATGACCGTGTCATTCACCGGGCAGCTGCTCCGCCGCGGCGACGCGCGGTTCGAGGACGCCGCGGTCAGCCGGATCTTCAACCAGCGGCGGCCGTCGCCGCGGCCCGCCGCCGTGCTTCGCGCCGCTGACGCCG
>JAWWPV010001134.1:0-3411 GCA_033854775.1 Trebonia sp. | reverse complement strand
GGGCGGCACGGCGGCGGGCGGCACGGTGCGGGCCGCCCCGGACAGGCCGGGCATTGACACGGGCGCGAGGGGCGCCGAGCCGGTCATCATCTTCCTGAAGAACCAGTGGGCTCAGTCAGGAAGCCGAATCCGTTCTGACCAGCGAACTGTTCTTATCCAGGCGGCGCAAGCGCCCTACCTGGGACAGCTTCAGGCGCTCGGCGCGACCGACCTGCACGGCTACCGGCTGGTGGACGCGATCGCGGCGCGGGTGCCCGCCTCGTCGCTCGGCGCGATCACCAGCAGCCCCGGCGTGGCATCGGTGATACCTGACAGCCCGATCATGGGGCCGGCCCCCGCGCTGTCGCAGGCAGGCGCCGCCGTGGTCGCGAACACCGCGGTGAAGAGCACCGCGGCGCAGGCCGCCCCGCTGAAGGCCCCGCCGGGTGCGTGCTCGGCCGCACCGCAGCTTGACCCTGAGGGTCTCGCGCTGACCCACACCGACTCCTCGGCGAAGGGCGCGAAGACCGCACGGTCGCTCGGCTTCACCGGGGCGGGCGTGAAGGTCGCGTTCCTCGCCGACGGCATCGACACTGCCAACGCCAACCTGATGCGCGGCGGCAAGCCGGTAATCAGCGACTACAAGGACTTCAGCGGGGACTCAGGCGACGCGGCGACGGCGGGCGGTGAGGCGTTCCTCGACGCCAACGCGATCGCCGGGCAGGGGTCGCGGGTCTACAACGTGGCCGGGTTCGGCGCGCAGGTGCCTTCCTCGCCCTGCCGCATCAGGATCGAGGGCACCGCACCGGGCGCCTCGCTCGTCGCGCTGAAGGTGTTCAGCCACTCCAACGTCTCCTCGACCTCCGGTTTCCTTCAGGCCATCGACTACGCGGTCAACGTGGACCATGTGAACGTGCTCAACGAGTCGTTCGGCTCCAACCCGTTCCCCGACGTCACCTCCCTGGACGCCGTCAAGGAGTTCAACGACATGGCCGTGCGGGCCGGGACGACGGTCGTCGTGGCTTCCGGTGACGCGGGGCCGTTCAACACGGTCGGCTCCCCCGCCTCAGACCCCCACGTGATCTCCGTCGGCGCGTCGACCGACTTCCAGTTCTACGCGCAGACCAACTACGCGGGCGCGGACCAGTTCGCGCCCAAGGGCTGGGAGAGCGACAACATCAGCTCGCTGTCGTCCGGTGGCGACACCCAGGACGGCAGGACGCTCGACCTGGTCGCGCCCGGCGACGTGTCGTTCGCCTCGTGCACTGGCGTGGCGCGCTACTCGTCCTGCGTCAACTTCCTCGGCAAGCCGTCGCCCGTGGAGGAAAGCGGCGGGACGAGCCAGTCCGCGCCGCTGGTCGCCGGCGCGGCCGCGCTGGTCATCCAGGCGTACGCGAAGGTGCATCACGGGGCGCGGCCGAGCCCCGCCGCGGTCAGGCAGATCCTGCTGTCCACGGCGACCGACCTCGGCGCCCCGGCGACCGAGCAGGGCACCGGGCTGCTGAACAGCCTCAAGGCCACGGAACTCGCCGGGTGGCTGCCCAAGCCGGACGCGGTCCCTGCCGGGCCGACGCTGAAGCTGTCGTCGAACCAGCTCAACTACGTGGGCAAGCCGGGGGCGGCGGCGTCGTGGTCGGTCACCGTGACCAACACGGCGCACACCGCGCAGGCCGTGGCCGTGGCCGGGCGCGGGTTCAACGGCGGGTCGGTGGTCAAGCAGGCGACGGTGGCGCTGTCCGACGCCAAGAGCCCGCACTTTACGAACTGGACCGGGGCCGCGTCCAACTTCGGGACGGTGAAGTTCAGCGTGCCGCACGGCCAGGCGCTGCTGAACGCGTCGATCGCGTGGCCGACCCGCGCGGCCGCCACGGGGAACCTGAACGCCAGGGTCCGGGTCATCCTGGTGGATCCCTCGGGCAAGCTCGCCGCGCACTCGCTGCCGCAGGGCGTCGGCGGGTATGGCAGCGCGCAGGTGCTGCACCCCGCGGCGGGCACCTGGACGGCGGTGATCTTCAGCGATACCGCCAAGGCCGGAGGGACCGCGGGGACGGTGCGGTTCGGCGCGTCGGTGTCG
The DNA here is from genome assembly GCA_033854775.1 of Trebonia sp. Taxonomy (GTDB): domain Bacteria; phylum Actinomycetota; class Actinomycetes; order Streptosporangiales; family Streptosporangiaceae; genus Trebonia. Next base: position 1,358 of record JAWWPV010001134.1, on the reverse strand, counting down.
TCGGCGCAGTCGTTCGGCACCGTGTCGCCGTCGCGGCTCGTCCTCGCGCCAGGGGCGTCCCGTGTGGTGCACGTGTCGACCCGGGTGCCCGCCGGGGCGGGCGACGCAAGCGGGTCTGTCGTGTTCACCGCCGGCGCCGGCGGCGCTACCGCCGCTGCCGCCGCTGCCGATTCTGCCGGGGGCCCGGTCAGCGTGCCGGTCACGGTGCGCGGCCAGGTGCCGACAGGGCTCGGGGTGACCGGGAAGTTCAGCGGGGTGCTGACCGGCGGCAACGGGCGGGCACCCGGCGAGGGGCAGGTCGCGGCCTACTCCTTCAAGGTGCCGTCCGACCTGCCCGTCCTGCTGCGCAACATCGACGTCGACGTGCTGCTCGCCAACGACCCGGCCAACGAGGTCAGCGGGTACCTGGTCGCGCCGGGCGGCGAGACGATGGGGTACGGGTCGAGCTACCTCACGACCGGGTTCGACAGCAGCGGCGTGCCCGTGGAGTCGCCAAAGCGGCAGCTCTCGCTGTACACGTCCAACCCGATCCCCGGCGTGTGGACGCTCATCATCGACTTCACCTCGCCCGTGCCCGGCGACGAGCTTTCCGACCCGTACACCGGGCAGATCCGGTTTAATGCCGTGTCGTTCAGCCGGGGGACGCTGCCCGACTCGCCCGCGGTCTCGCTCACGCGCGGCAAGGCGGTGACGTACAAGATCACGCTGCGCAACGCCGGGGCGGCACCCGAGGACATCTTCCTCGACCCCCGGCTGACCTCGCTGAAGTCGTACCTGCTGCAGCCGCAGGACCAGGTCACCGGCGTGAAGCTGCCGATCCCCGGTTCGGTGGACCCGCCCGAGTGGATCGTGCCGACGATGACGCACAGCGTGTCGGTGGCGGCGGCCTCGTCCGTTCCCGTCATGTTCGACTTCGCGCCGTTCCCCGGCGACCCCGACGAGGCAAGCTCGGCGGGGCGGACGGTCAGCGCCGCCTACCCGTCCGGCAACGCGGTCACGCCGGTCACCCAGGGGCTCTGGTTCGCCGTCCCGGCTGAGATCGGGCCTTACCCTGCCAGCGGTGCCCCTGCCGCGCCCGTGACGACCGCCATGACCGCGACAATGCAGCAGTTCGACACGTCGGCGAGCCCGGCGACCGGCGACTTCTGGAAGTTCGCGGTGTCACCGCTCGCCACGTCCGCGTCCTACAGCCTGTTCACCGTCAACGCCGGCCAGACGCGGACGATCAGCCTGACCGTGCAGCCTTCCGCGCCAAGCGGGACGGTGGTGCGCGGTACGCTCTACATCGACGACTTCGTGGACTCGCTCCAGTTCCTGTCCGGAAGCCAGCTGGTGGCGCTGCCGTACGCGTACACGGT
>JAWWPV010001133.1:0-7484 GCA_033854775.1 Trebonia sp. | reverse complement strand
CGGCAAGGGGACGGGACGTCCCCGAGAGATAACAGCCAGTGGCGGTGGCAGCGGACGGGTCGGCGGCGGCGGTTGGGGGACCGGCGTCGCTGGCCCGTCGGCACATGATCATTGCGCCTGGCAGCCGCGTCGCAGCGGCGAGGCGAAGCGCCCGCCGTGTCATGACAAATCGCGACGTGACGGACGGCTGTCATCTACCAGAGAGTAACCTTCCGTTCAACCCGCTTGGCCAGGATGCAACTTGTCTAGCCAAGATGCCGACGCCTGTCCCCCGTTAACTACTCTCCCGGGGGCGGGCATGGGGAGGGTTTACTTTGCGCGCATCAAAGGCGATCGCGGCGACTGTCGCCGCGGTCGGGTCGATCATGCTCGCCGCCGGGTGCAGCTCGAGTTCCTCGAGCAGCTCAGCCCCGGCCGCCGCGGGCAGCTCTACTTCCGCCGGGGGCAGCAGCTCCGCGAGCACCACCACGGACTGGTCCACGCCCACGTCCGCCGCCGCGGGCGGCGGCATGACCGCGCTGATCGCGGCGGCCAAGAAAGAGGGCCACCTCAACGTGATCACGCTGCCCGCCGACTGGGCGAACTACGGCACGATCATGAAGGACTTCACGGCCAAGTACGGGATCCAGGTCACCGACGAGAACCCGGACGGCACCAGCCAGGACGAGCTGAACGCCATCCAGCAGACCAAGGGCCAGAGCCGCGCGCCCGACGTCGTGGACGTGGGCACCGCCTTCGCCGCCAAGGGCCAGACGGCCGGCGACTGGGCCCCGTACCAGGTCGCGACCTGGAGCAGCATCCCCGCCAGCTCCAAGGAGCCGACCGGGCAGTACTACGCCGACTACGGCGGCTACGTGGCGATCGGCTACGACTCCTCCCGGGTGAAGACGCCGCCGACCTCGTTCAAGTCGCTGCTCACCGGCCCGTACAAGAACATGGTCGCGCTGAACGGCAGCCCGACCCAGGCCGGCGCCGCGTTCGCCGGCGTGTACGCCGCGGCCCTCTCCAACGGCGGCTCGTTCGCGAACATCGCCCCCGGCGTCGCCTACTTCAAGCGGCTGAAGCAGGCCGGCAACTTCGTCCCGGTCACCGGCAGCGCCTCGACGATGGAGAGCGGGCAGACCCCGATCCTGGTCTGGTGGGACTACCTGCTGGCCTCCGAGGTCGGCGCGAAGTACAAGAACCTCAAGATCGTCATCCCGACGGACTCGCACTACGCGGCCTACTACGACCAGGCGGTCAGCAAGTACGCGCCCGACCCCGCCGCCGCCCGGCTGTGGGAGGAGTACCTGTACTCCACCGAGGGCCAGAACCTGTTCCTCGACGGCGGCACCCGGCCGATCGAGCTGCCGTCCCTGGTTAGCGCGGGCACGGTGGACAAGGCGGCCTACGCCGCGCTGCCACCGGCGCCGCCCGGGGGGATTACCTTCCCGAGCATCGCGCAGCAGAATTCGGCGGAGACCGTCGTCGCCCAGCAGTGGCCGGGCGTCTCGAGCTGACCAGTGCCTGACTCGCCAGTGTCTAATTCCACGGGCACGGTCACGGCCCCGGGGTCCCTCGCGGGCCCCGGGGCTGGCCGCATTCCGTCCCGGCACCAGGGGCTTCCCGCCCCGGCCCGGGCGGTCGCCAGGGCGATCGCCCGGTACGCCGGCATCCTGCCGTTCACCGTCTACGTGGTGCTCGGCCTCGTCATCCCGATGATCGCGGTCGCGGTCGGCGCGTTCCAGGACCCGGACACCGGCGGGTGGACGCTGCACAACATCGACCTCGCCACGCACGGCGTCTACCTGACCGGCTTCCGCGAGTCCATCATCCTGTCGGTGCTCGCCGCGGTGCTACCCGCCGTCTTCGGACTGCTGATCGCCTACGCGATCTCCACCGCGCGGGGTCGCGGCGGCGCGGTCCTGCGCCAGGTGACGATCACCGCGTCCGGCGTGTTCGCCAACTTCGGCGGGGTGCCGCTCGCGTTCCTGTTCATCACCACGCTCGGGTCGAGCGGCCTGGAGACCCAGTGGCTGAAGGACATCGGGTGGGACATCTACGCCGGCGGGTTCAGCCTTTACAGCGTCACCGGCATCGTCGTCGTGTACATGTACTTCCAGATCCCGCTCATGGTGCTGGTCATCCTGCCGGCCCTGGAGGGACTGAAGCCCGCGTGGCGGGAGGCGGCGGAGAACCTCGGCGCGCGCTCCTGGGGCTACTGGCGGTACGTCGGCGGCCCGGTGCTCATGCCCGCCGTGCTCGGCAGCATGCTGCTGCTGTTCGGGTTCGGGCTGTCCGCCTACGCCACCGCCCAGGCGCTGACCAGCGGCACCATCCCGCTCACGTCGATCCAGATCGGCTCGTTCCTGTCCGGCAACGTGATCGCCGGCCAGCAGAACGTGGGCAAGGCGCTCGGCCTCGGCATGGTCGTGATCATCGCGGTAGTCATGGTGTTCTACATCCTGCTCCAGCGGAGGGCCGCGAAATGGCTGCGCTGACTCATCCGGCCCCGGCAGCTCCCGCTGACGTGGCCCCAAGGGAAAACCGCCGCAGGCGCTCGCTGCCCGGGTGGCGGTGGGTGATCCTGCTCGTCACCGCGGTGTACTTCCTGCTGCCCCTGGGGGGCGCGCTGCGGTTCAGCGGCATCTCCGCGTTCAGCGGCGTGATCAGCGAGTCGGGCTTCGGCAGCGCGCTGTGGCTGTCGGTGCGGCTGGCGATCGTGACCACGGCGATCACCCTGGCGCTCATGGTGCCGACCGCGGTCTACGTGCACCTGCGGCTGCCCCACCTGCGGCGGGTGCTCGACAGCATCACGATCCTGCCGATCGTCATCCCGCCGGTCGTGCTGATCATCGGCGTGCTCCAGGTGGCGCCGAGCGCGCTGAAGGAAAGCCCGTACCTGCTCGCCCTTGAGTACGTCATCTTGTCGATGCCGTTCGCCTACCGGTCGATCGACGCCGGCCTGCGGGCCCTTGACCTGAAGACGATGACCGAGGCGTCCAGCTCGCTCGGCGCCGGCTGGACCTCCACGCTGTGGCGGGTCATCCTGCCCAACCTGAGGACGGCCCTGCTGTCGGCCACCGTGCTGACGGTGGCGCTGGTGCTCGGCGAGTACACGATGGCGACCCTCGACCTGTTCCAGACGTTCCCCGTGTGGATCGTCGTCAACGACCAGGTGAGCGCGCAGGTCTCGGTCGCGGCCTCGCTGCTCGCGCTGTTCGTGACCTGGCTCGTCCTGATGCTGATCACGCTGATCGGCACCAGCCAGTCCCGCCGCCGCGGTGGCGGCGAGGTGACGCTGTTCACCGGAGCGGCGCTTCGCCCGCCACAGACGATAGGAAACTGATGCCTACCAATGAGACGACCGCCCACGAGACCGGGGAGGCGCAGGCCGCCGCGGTCGCCGGGGCCAGCGGGCCGGACGGCGCCAGCGGCGGGACCAGCGTGTCGCTGCGGAGCCTCACCCGCGTCTTCGGCGGGACCAGGGCACTAGACGAGATGTCGCTCGAGATCGCGCCGGGCGAGCTCGTCGCGCTGCTCGGCCCGTCCGGCTGCGGCAAGACGACCGCGCTGCGGATCGTCGCTGGGTTCGAGTACGCCGACGTCGGCGAGGTGCTGATCGACGGCAAGGACATCTCCGGTGTCCCGGCCGCGAAGCGGGACATGGGCATGGTCTTCCAGTCCTACTCCCTGTTCCCGAACATGAGCGCGCTGGACAACGTCGCGTTCGGCCTGCGGATGCGCAAGGTGGGCGGCGCCGCCCGCCGCAGGCGGGCCGTCGAGCTGCTTGACATGGTCGGCCTCTCCGCCCAGGCCGGGCAGTGGCCGCACCAGCTGTCCGGCGGCCAGCAGCAGCGCGTCGCCCTCGCCCGCGCCCTGGCGATCGAGCCGCGGGTGCTGCTGCTCGACGAGCCGCTGTCCGCCCTCGACGCCAAGGTCAGGCTCCAGCTCCGCGAGCAGATCCGCACCCTCCAGCAGCGGCTCGGCACCACCACCCTGTTCGTCACCCACGACCAGGAGGAGGCGCTGTCCATGGCCGACCGGGTCGGGGTCATGCGGGCCGGACGGCTCGAGCAGGTCGCCGAGCCGGCCGAGCTGTACTCCCGGCCGGCGACCGCGTTCGTCGCCGAGTTCGTCGGCACGATGAACCGCCTCCCCGCCGAGCTCGGCGGCGGCGGCACGGTCGTGACCGTCCTCGGCACCACGGTGCCCGCCCAGGACGGCGGCCCGGCGTCCGGCCCGGTCGACGCCCTCGTCCGCCCGGAGAACCTGGCCGTCGCGGTCGCCGAAGGCGGGAACGGCATCGTCACGAACCGCACCTTCCTCGGCGCCGTGACCCGCGTCGCGGTGCGGCTGTCGGGGGACACGGAGGTCGCGGTTGACGTCTCCTCGGCCGCCGCCGTGGAGATGGCCCCGGGCACCGCCGTGCGGGTGAGCCTCCCGGCCGCGCCCGTCCTCGTCGCCCCGCGCACTGCAGATCAGTAGTCATCCGAACGGGATCGCGATCCACCTGGACGCGCCCCCATGGCCCGGGGAGCAGGCCCGGCCGACCGTATGACAGCGGACGTTTGGGCACACCCTGGTGTGCCCAAACGTCCACCATCCCATGGTGGCGGCGCGGGCGACGTTGCCCAGCCCTGGAGTCTCCTCGCTAGCTGACGCCGTCGACCGCCCACCAGGTGCCTGGCTGCCAGTGCAGGCCCGCCCATGTCGCGCGGGCGAAGGAGAACGGGTCCGTCGCCAGGCGCGGGGCGTCGCCGCCGAAGATCATCGCCTGCCTGCCGCCATCCGGCTCGTACCGGCTCCAGCCGGGGTCGCCCGCCGTCGTGAACGCGCCCCAGGCCTCGTGCAGCGCCGCGGGCAGCCCGCCGCCGCCCAGCCAGATGCCTGCGCCGTCACTGCCGTGCGCGCCGTGCAGCAGGTCCGCGTACCGGGCGAACTCCGGGTCGGGGTTGTCCTCCATGCCGGTGTACGTGCCGTCGTACCGCGACCGCCAGACCGGGGCGTGCGCGGCGTGGGCGTCGGCGAGGCGCTCGGTGCGGACGACGTACCGCTCGTCGGTCATCACGGTCACGCCGCGCAGCGTGGTCTCGTCGAGGTCGGGGTAGGCGGCGGCGTAGGCCGCCAGCATCGCCGACGTCCGTTCCTCGCCGAAGTACCCGGCGATGACCCGGTCCGCCTGCGCGGCCGCGCGCGGGTCCGTGAGCTGGTAAAGGGCGGTCTCGCGGGCGCAGGTCTGCAGCAGCAGCGGGACCCCGGCCGCCGGCCGCCGCTTCGCCCGGCGATCGCGGTCAGCGGGGAGGCGGTGAGCGCGGTCCCGTCGACGGACGGCCGCCAGACCCAGGTGGAGGCCGGCGACGCCGCGACGCCGGACTGCGCGGCCAGGATGTCGGCCGCGGGGACGGACCGGATCCGCCGTGCCGTGGTGCCGAGCGTCAGGAAGTACCGTCCGGCGAGGTCACGGGCCTGCTGCGGGCTCTTGACGTGGTCACCGCCGCTCGACTCGGCGGCCCGCCTGATGAGGCCCTTCGCGAGCGGGGAGGCCAGGAGGTTGGTGACCGACTTGCCGCCTGCCGACAGCCCGTAGACGGTGATCTGCTCCGGGTCGCCGCCGAACGCCGCGATGTTCTGCCTGGTCCAGCGCAGCGCCGCGACCTGGTCGTGCAGGCCGAGCGCCCCGGTCGGGTTCTCTCCGGGGACGTCGAGGAACCCAAGCGCGCCGAGCCGGTAGTTGAACGTCACGACGACGAGGCCGTGGCTCTGCGCGAACGCCGCGCCGTCGCCCGCCTGGTCCGGGCCGTGCCCCGTCTGGAACCCGCCGCCGTGAATCCACAGCAGCACGGGGCGGCCACCCGGCCCCGACGGCGCCGCTCCGGCCGGGGCGGTCACGTTCAGGTACAGGCAGTCCTCCGCCATCGGGGGCAGCGGCACCGGCGGCGAGGCGACCGGGTCAGGCTGGAGCGACCGGTTCCCGTACGCCAGGGCGTCCCTGACCCCGGCCCACGGCGGTGGCGGCGCCGGCGGGCGCAGCCGCAGCTCACCGACCGGCGGCGCGGCGTAAGGGACGCCTCGCCAGGCCAGGACCCCGTCGGCGATCTCGGTTCCCCGAAGCTTCCCGTAGGCGGTCTCGACGACGGTCATAAATCCTCCGGCAGGCAAGCGGTCTCTGTGGGGCAAGTCACCGCCAAGTCTCCGCGACGCGGGCACCGGACCGCCAGCCCCGGCAGCCCGGCCGGGGCCACCGCCCGTTCACCTCCGGCACGTACGATCGCGCCCGCACGGATTTTCAGGACCTGGGAGAGGCGGGGCGCTCGCCGCGGCCGCGGGCGCGCCGGGGTTCGCCCGGTACCGGACCCTGCTTGCGGGCCTGCTGCTTGCCTGGTAACAGGTGCCAGGCCCATTAGTGCCGATATATCGACATTCGTTCACCCGCCCGGGAACCCCGGGCGCGGGCATACCCCGGCCATGTGGTTAGTTGAAGCAAGCAAATTTCCGCTTGCCTGGGGGTCCCGCTGCCTGAGCTGAGCCGCCAGCGCCGCTACCTGGTGCTGGCCATCTGCTGCATGAGCCTGTTTCTCGTCGGCATGGACAGCACGGTGATCAACGTGGCGCTGCCGTCAATCGGGCGGGACTTCCACGCGCCCGTCTCCGGGCTGCAGTGGACGGTCGACGCCTACCTGCTCGTCGTCGCCAGCCTGCTGATGCTGTCCGGTTCCGTCGGCGACCGGGTAGGCCGTCGCACGGTGTTCCAGGTCGGGCTTGTCCTGTTCACCCTCGGCTCCCTGGCCTGCTCCCTCGCCCCGAGCCTCGGCTGGCTGGTCGCGTTCCGCGCCCTGCAGGCCGTCGGCGGGTCCATGCTCAACCCGGTCGCGATGGCGATCGTCACCAACACGTTCACCGAGCCGGGCGAGCGGGCGAAGGCGATCGGCTTCTGGGGGTCCGTCTTCGGCCTGTCCGTCGCGCTCGGCCCGGTCATCGGCGGCGCGCTCGTCGACTCCGCCGGCTGGCGCGGCGTCTTCTGGATCAACATCCCGGTCGGCATCGCGGCCATCGCGCTGACCGCGCGGTACGTCCCGGAGTCACGCTCCGCCGTGAAGCGGAGGCTGGACCCGCTCGGGCAGGTCCTCGTCATCGCCGCGCTCGGCGCGCTCAGCTACGGGATCATCGAGGGCCCGGACCTCGGCTGGGGCTCGGCCCTGATCGTCGCGTGCTTCGCCGTGGCCGTCGCCGCGACCGCGGCGCTCATCGCCTGGTCCCGCCGCGCCGCGCAGCCGCTGATCGACCTGCGGTTCTTCCGCTCCCTGCCGTTCTCCGGCGCCGCGCTGACCGCCATCACGGGCATGTGCGCGTTCTCCGGCTTCCTCTTCCTCATCACGCTGTACCTGCAGGAGGTCCGCGGCTACAGCGCGCTGACCGCCGGGCTGTTCCTCGTCCCGATGGCGCTGCTCATGGCCTGCTCCGCGCCGCTGTGCGGCCGGGTCATCGCCGCGCACGGCACCAGG
>JAWWPV010001132.1:0-3057 GCA_033854775.1 Trebonia sp. | reverse complement strand
AGGCGCCGCCCCCGGCCCAGGCGCCGCCCTCGCCGGGGGCCGCCTGCTGCTCGAAAGGCTCGCCTCGGCCGGGCTGCGCGTGGCGCTCGCGCCGCGCCTGGAGATCGCCGGGGCGGCGGCCCTCCGGTTCTAGGGAGGGAACTCAGGCCACCAGTCCGGTGACGGTGACCAGGGTGCCGTAGGTCAGGTAGGGCCAGATGAACTTGGCGGGGCTCCACTGGATCTCCACGCAGCCGAGGCTCTGGTAGTACCCGTAGGCCGGGCGGTCGAAGTAGTGCACCGCGTCGCCGCCGTTGAAGTAGGAGATCCAGTACACCGGGTCCGCGTACTTCGACCCGTCCGGGTTGGTCCCCTTCATGATCTGGAACTGGAGCCGCTCGTAAACGGGGAAGGTCCCATCGGCGGTGTCCGCGCCGGCGATGCCGGTGTTGGCCAGGGTGTTCAGGATGAGCTTGCCGTTGTGCCAGACCTTGAGCGACTCGTGCGGCGAGTTCTGCGCGGCGAGCGCGTAGCTGTAACCGTTCGGGTTGACCTCGTTCTTGGCCGCCGCCGTCAGCAGGTGCGCCCAGACGTCCGGCCCGGCCACGCCGTCCATCGTCAGGCCCTGGTTGGACTCGAAGGCCCGGATCGCGCCCTGGTCGAGCATGTTGTCCTGGCCGACCTTCCACTGACTGGTCAGCTGGCTCGGGTAGCCGGGCTTGAAGGTGAACGTCCCGGCCGCGGGCGCGTACGCGGTGGACACCGCTTCGCTCGGGCTGGCCGGGGTCGAGGCCGTGGCGCCGGCCCCCGTCGCCGTGGGAGTCCAGGTGAGCGGGAGGTAGCCCAGCTGCGTAAGGATCTGCTGCAACCCGAGCGTGGAGTAAGAGCCAGTGGTGAACGTGACGCTTGACGCCTTTTTGAGCGTGCCCGCCGACGCGGCGGCCCCGGTCATGCCGCCGGGGATCGTCAGCCTGACCTTAGTGCCGGGCAGGTACCCGGAGGACGGGGTGAACGTCGCGGTGGCCCCGGAGACCTGCCAGCTTCCCGCGACCTTCGGCGACAGCGCAGGCAACGGCGTCGAGGGCGAGAGCGCGGAGGAGAACGTCAGCGTGACCGGACCGCCGCCGTTGGCGTCGTGCGTTCCGCCTGCCGGGGATACCGACAGCAGGCGCAGCGGCTCGGCCTTGGCGGACGGCGCGGCCGTGGCGGTCGACTTGTTGAGCTGCTTGCTGTCGCCCGCGTTGACCAGGTTCTCCTGGCCAGAGGCATGAGCAGAGGTAGCGGCGAACGCGCAGCCGGCGACGATGACGGCGGCGGCGGTTCCGCCGGTCGCCGCGATCAATCTATGCCGCAGCAGCGCTGTGCTGACCCGGCCCACTCCACCAACGCTCCCCAAGAACGACACTACGCGGTCTCCTCAACGGTTGGTCAGGTCGCTGATCCTGCCCGGTGGCGCGAAACGGCCCGATCGGCGGGCATCGCATCGACACTGGTCACAGCGCGCGGCTGACGGTAGACAACGAAAGTTTAGGGCCAATATCTATCAAACAGGGAAACTCTGTGCCACAGCTGTCGTACGCACACCTATGAGACGTCGCAGCGTCCGTAAAGGTTGCCGGCCAGGTCCCGCTCGGCGTCACGGTCGCGTAACAACTGTCGCGGCGGGACGTGACTAACTCATCACTAAAAGTGAGAATTTCTTACATTCGGCCGCGGCCAAGTGCCTGGGCAAACGCATAACGGGCAGATCTCATAGTGCTTTTCAGCGTCTCATCAGGCACGTTAGATTTTGGCAATAATTTATCGCGGATAACGCCTTAAGCGTGGCTGGAGAAAATCTTCGATAATCCCCGAACCACCGCCCTCAGCAGGTCTAACGTAATCCACCGGGAGCCAATGACAGCGGACACGACGGAGGTGGATTGAATGCTCACGGGCCAACGGCCGACAACGCAACGCCGATCGCAAAGAAGGCGTGCTGCGCGCATTGCGGTCCCGATAGCTATTCCAGTGGCGTTGGGCGTAACGCTCGGGGTGGTCCTCGCGGTAACAAGCCACGGGACGACGAACATCGACCAGTCTGCGTTCGGCAGGCATCACCACCCGACTGCCAGCGCGTCGGCGACGCCGACCGCCAGCGGGTCGGCCACGGCGAGCGCGACGGCCACGCCAAGCGCCAGCGCGAGCGCCACGGGAACGGGCGCGGCCGTCGCGCCCGCCAACTCGTTCGCCAACGGCGCCGTCGCCACCACCACACTCGGTGACGTCGCGACGACCCCCGTCGACGGCACGGGCGCCGCGATCAACATGAACCAGACCGCGGCCCAGGCCGCGGCCTCAATGAACTGCTCGATCGCCGTGCCGGCCAACCCGCTCACCGCGGCGGGCCTGGCGACGCCGTGGCAACTCGGCGACGGCTGCTCGATGGCCAACGCAGGCACCGAGGGCGCGTTCGTCGAGGCGACGATCCTCAACCCGAACGGGAGCGTGCAGGTCTACAGCCCGCTCGTCGTCACCGCGGGCACCCAGCCCGCCGTGGCACCCACGGCACCGACGATCGCCGCCGGCTCCAGCGTCATCATCGACGTCGGCTTCAACGGCACCAACCTGGTGCTGACCGGAGCGGGCGCGCAGCAGGGCAACTGCGTCGACGCGTCGGGCCAGTCGGTCATCGGCCAGGTGTCCTCCTGCAACGCGGTCAACTTCTACACCGCCGCGAACGCGGCCGTCGCCAACGGCACCCTCAAGGTCCCGGCCGCCGGCACCGCCAGCGACGGCCAGGCCTGCCAGACCACCCGTGACTTCGCCCTGATCGACCAGGACCAGAGCGACAACGTGGTCAGCCAGTACCTGATCAACGCCAACGGCCAGACCGCGCAGAACTCGCCGGCCAACAAGGCGAACCTCGCCGGCGCCACCGTCCTCACCAACGGCAGTGACGACGCCCTGTTGAGCGAGTTCGTCGACCCGGCGAACGGCTGCACGCCGTTCACCGCGCCTGACACCACCTATCCGACCGCCAACGCCCCTTCGCAGGCGCTCAACGAGCTCAGCGCGAAGGCTGACCAGCAGGGCAGC
>JAWWPV010001131.1:0-3848 GCA_033854775.1 Trebonia sp. | reverse complement strand
GGGGCCGCCCATGACACCCCCGTCGCGGAAACCCCGCCGTCCGCACCCGGTCCGCGTGAACCGGGGCCGACCGCGCCGCCGCGCCGGGACGTTCCCCTCGTCGCCGCACTGACCGCGGCCGTGCGGTCCAACCCGCGACTGGCCGTGGGAGCGATCACCGCGGTCGTCATGGTCCTCGCGCTGATCCTCGTGGTCACCCTCTTCTCCCCGTCCGCCCACCGACCGGGCTCGCCGGGCAGCCCCCCCGTCTCGCCGGGCCATTCCGCGCCCCCCTAAAGCGGCGGCGCGAAGCCCGACCCGAAATTGACCTGGTGCCGCTATAAGCGGCCGGGTTTACGATTACCGGAAGCAGCGCGCGCGTCTCGGAGGTCCGGCCATGACCACGGCACCCACGACCGCTCCCGCCCAGGGCACCGGGGAGATCCAGGACGCCGGCCATGTCGACGTCCTCATCGTCGGCGCCGGAGTGTCCGGCATCGGCGCCGCGCACCACCTGCGGGACCAGTTCCCCGACCGGACCTTCGTCATCCTGGACGCCCAGGACAACCGGGGCGGAACCTGGTGGACGCACCGGTACCCGGGCGTGCGCTCCGACAGTGACCTGTTCACCTACGGCTACCGGTTCAAGCCCTGGCGCGGCCCGTCGATCGCGGCGGGCGAGGAGATTCTCGCCTACCTGGACGAGGTCATCGACTCCGATGACCTCGGCCAGCACATCCGCTACCAGTGCCGGGTGACGGCGGCCAGCTGGTCCACCGAGGACCGACGGTGGACCGCCGAGGTCACCAGGGGCGACACCGGGCAGCGGCTGCGGTACACCGCCGGCTTCCTGTGGATGTGCCAGGGCTACTACAACCACGCCAAGCCCTACCGGCCCCGGTGGGAAGGCATGGACCGCTTCCAGGGCTTGATCCTGCATCCCCAGCAGTGGCCAGAAGACCTCGACCTGACGGGCAAGCGCGTCGTCGTCATCGGCTCCGGCGCCACGGCCGCGACGCTGATCCCCGCGATCGCGGGGGAGGCGGAGCACGTGACGATGCTGCAGCGCTCTCCCTCCTACTACCTCGCCCGGCCTGCGACGGACGAGCTCGCAGTGACGCTGCGCGCCCTGGACGTTCCTGATGAGTGGACGCACGAGATCCTGCGCCGTCAGCACATGGCGCAGACGCACCAGGTGGCCCGGATGTCGGCGGAAGCGCCCGGCGAGCTGCACACGTTCCTCATCGAGTCCATGCGCCCGCTGCTGCCCGAGGGCTTCGACATCGACAAGCACTTCACCCCTCGCTACCGCCCGTGGCAGCAGCGCATCGCCGTCACCCCGGACGGCGACCTGTTCGCGGCGCTGCGCGCAGGGAAGGCCTCAATCATCACCGACACCATCGAGGCGTTCACGTCCCGCGGGATCAAGGTCAGCTCTGGCGAGGAGATCCCGGCCGACATCATCGTCAGCGCCACCGGGTTCAACCTGTCGGTCTTCGGCGACGTCGCGTTCACCGTCGACGGCGAGCCGGTCGACTTCACCGGGCACGTCACCTGGCGCGGCATCATGATCAGTGGCGTGCCGAACATGGCCTATGTCTTCGGCTACTTCCGGCACAGCTGGACCCTGCGCGTGGACCTGGTCTGCGACCTGGTACTCCGCCTGATGGCGAACATGCGAGGCAAAGGCGCCACGATGGTGGTCCCCGCCCTGCGGCCAGAAGACAAGGACATGCCGCTGCGGCCGTGGTCCGATCCGGAGGACTTCAACCCTGGCTACGTCATGCGCTCCCAGCACATCCTGTTCAAGCAGGGCGACCGCGAGCCGTGGACCCATCTGCTCGAGCACCAGGAGGAGCGCGACATCCTGCCCAAGGCGGACCTCGGCGACGGGACACTCGCCTACCGCTGAGCCCGGCCGGCAGGTGCAGTATGGGGGCATGGCTCGTTCGGTTCCCCGGCATGACCGGGACGCTGGTGGCCCGGCAGACGTCCTGGCCGCGAAGGCCGCGCTGCGCGAGGAGGTCTGGTCGGCCATGCAGGCGGCGAAGGTGGCCAGGTTCCCCGGCGCGCCCGGGCGCATCCCGAACTTCACGGGTGCCGAGCGGGCCGCCGAGCGGCTGCGCGGACTGCCCGCGTGGCAGGCGGCGCTGACCGTGAAGGCCAATCCCGATTCGGCGCAACTGCCGGTACGACAGCGCGCGCTTGAGGACGGCAAGACCGTCTACATGGCCGTCCCGCGGCTGGCCAAACCGGAGCCGTTCTTCATCCTGGACCCCGACCATCTGGATCAGCCGCCGCGCAAGGCCGCGTCGATCAGCGGTGCGTCACGGTCCGCGCGGCTGGTGAGGCTGGATGAGCTGACCCCGGTCGACCTGGTCGTGATGGGCTGCGTCGCGGTTGGCGAGGACGGGGCACGGCTCGGCAAGGGCGGCGGCTTCGCCGACCTTGAGTTCGCCCTGGCCACTGCGGCGGGCCTTATCGGCCCGCACACCGTCACGGTCACCACGGTGCACGAGATCCAGCTACGGCCGGCCGGCGTGATCCCGCTGACCAGTCACGACGTCGCGCTCGACTTCATCGTCACCGCCGAGCGCGTCATCGACTGCCGTTCCAGGCACGCGCCGCAGGCGGCGGCCGCCATCCGGTGGGACGACCTGACCGAGGAGAAGATCGCGGCGATCCCGTTGCTCGGCGCGCTGCGAAGCGAGCCAAATGCGAATAGAGGCTAACGCTTCGGCGTGAGTTTTGTTCCTACCTTCGAGCCGTCCGCGTCGCTGCGGCTGGGCAGCATGTTTGATCGCGGCTAGCGAAGCTGAGAGCCGTTGGCGAGCACCTCCCGGTCGGCGTTGTCCCAGTCGACCGGGGTGCCCTCGTCAACGAGCGCGGCGAAACCGCCGGGCAAGGCCCCGGGGTCGTCGGCCATGATCGTCACCGTGTAGAGCCGCTCGGTCGCCGAGGTGTTCTCTATCCGGTGCACCGAGCCGGGCGCTAGCACGAGCACGTCGCCGGCCCGCAAGTCCGCGGCGTTCCCGTCGCTGTGCGCGCGGCCGGTGCCGCGCAGCACGACGAAGATCTCGGTCGAGCCCGGGTGGGAATTCGGCGGCTGGCTGCCGCCCGGCTCCCACACCTCGTAGAAGACGCTGGTGCCGGTGCCGTCCGCAGGGCGGACCAGGGTGGCCAGCCGGACGGTGTCCGCCGGCGAAATGAGCTTAGGAACGACGTCCTCGAGATGCCGGACGACGGGCGGTTCACCACTCACGCGTGTTCTCCTGTTCCTCTGTGTCCTGCCGCGGGAGTTCAGGGCTGGGCGAGCGCGCCGAGCACCGCATCGGTCTCCGTGGTGAAGCCGAAGCACTGGCGGGTGTTGTAGATGGTCGCCTCGTGGCAGAAGCCGGGCGAAGTGGTCGCCGACGCGTCGGTGAGCAGCACCACGTCGTACCCGGCGCAGGCTGCGTCGATCAGCGTGGCGTACACGCACTGGTCGGAGTTGACCCCGGTGAACAGCAGCGTGTCGACCCGCAGGTTGCGCAGCACGCTGTCGAGCTCCGTATCCCAGAAGCCGCTCATCCGGTACTTGTCCACGTGAATGTCACCGGGCTCGGCCCGCAGCGGCGCGGTCAGCGCGGCCCCCCAGCTGTCCTTGGTCAGTACGGCGGCACCGCTAGAGGGCAGCACGTGCCCGATGCCAGCGCCCGTGCCGTCGGGGTCGTAAACATGCGTAACCCCTGGCGGCAGGTTGGCCTGGTCTGGGCGGTTGCCCCAGTTCAGCCAGATCACCGGGACGTCGGCCGCGCGCGCCGCGCGGGCCAGGGCGGCGCTGCGGCGGACCGCGCCGGCGAGTACGGACACGTCCACGCCGATGGAGG
>JAWWPV010001130.1:0-3408 GCA_033854775.1 Trebonia sp. | reverse complement strand
CTGGTGCTCAGGATCGGCAACGACCCGGTACGGCCGGAGGCGGCTCAGGTCATCGCGGTGACCGCGCTCGCCATGGTCGTGGGAGCGCTGCCGCATCTGGCGGTCGGCCGGCCGGCCAGGCTCACCGCGATGTCCGCGCGGCTGCTCGCGGTCGCGTGCGTGGCCGCCACGTTCCGCCCGCTCGCCAACGCCGGGCTGATCGGTGACCGGTGGTGGTCGGAGCTGCCGGTCATGCTCGGGCTGGTCATCGTGGCGTGGTTCCTTGAGTCGGTCGTGACGGCGCTCATCAGGACGGACGCGCTGCGCACCAGGTTCGGTGTCGCGCTCGGCGACGAGCTGCGCGTCCAGTTCGCGATCGCCGCCGCGACGGGGGCCTCTGCGCTGCTCATCGCGTTCGCCGCCGAGGTCATGGGGCTCGCCGCGGTCGCCGTGTTCGCCGCGCCGCTGCTCGTCACGCAGGTGGCGTTGCGCAGGTACGCGGGGATCAGGGCGACGTACCTGCAGACGGTGCGGGCGCTCGCCAGGGTCACCGAGATCGGCGGGTACGTGGAGACCGGGCACTCCGCCCGGGTGAGCCGCCTCGCGGTGGCCATCGGCCGGGAGCTCGGCATGCCTGAGGCGGCCCTGCTTGAGCTTGAGTACGCCGCGCTGATGCACGACATCGGGCAGCTGTCGCTGCGCGACCCGGTTCCCGGCGGTGCGACCGTCCTCGTGGCCCGCGAGGAGCAGCGGCGGATCGCCGAATACGGCGCGGAAGTCATCCAGCAGGCGCGCGTGCTCGACCCGGTGGCCGACATCGTGCGGCGGCAGTCAGACCCGTGCCGTCCCGTCGACCGTTCCCAGCCGCCGCCGCTGTCCAGCCGGATCATCCGTGCCGCCAACGCTTACGACGACCTGGTGGGCAGCTCGGCCGACCCCTCCCGGGCGGCCGAAGCGGTCGCGCGGCTCCGCCTCGACACCGCTTCCGAATACGACCCCCAGGTCGTCGACGCCCTCGGCAACCTGGTTATCCCGGCCGCGTGAACCGGCTGGGCCCAGGCGCGCCCCGACCTATACGCCCGTGGTCGTGCGCGGGTACTCGGCCTGGACGTCGGTGAGCACATTGACCAGGTACGGGGTCGAAGAATCGAAGGCGCGTCGCAGCGCCGAGGCAATCTGCCCCGGCTGCGTTACCAACTCGCCCGCGCCGCCCAGCGCGCTCACTACCTGGTCGTAGCGGGTCTCTGGCCTTAGGTCGGCCGCGACGTCGTAGCCGTAGACGGCTCGCATGGGGCCCTTCTCCAGGCCCCAGGCTGAGTTGTTGCCGACGATCATTACCACCGGGAGGTTGTGCCGGACCAGGGTGTCCACGTCCATCAGGGACAGGCCGGCGGCGCCGTCGCCTAGTAGCAGTACGACTTGCGACGAAGGGTGCGCGAGCCTTGCGGCCATGGCGTAGCCGAGGCCGGTGCCCAGGCAGCCGTACGGGCCGGGGTCCAGCCAGCGGCCGGGGAACGCCGGCTCGATGAGGCGGCCCGCGAAGGAGACGAAGTCGCCGCCGTCGCCGATGACTACCGCGTCGTCGTCAAGCTGGCGTAGCAGTTCGCCGTAGACGCGCATCGGGTGCACCGGTGAGGCCTCGGTCTCCAGCAGCGGAGTGTCCCTCGCCGCCGCGGTCCGCGCCGTCCCGCGCAGGCGCGCCAGCCACTCCATGTCGCCCGTGGGGCGTGCTCCGCACGCGTCGGCGAGTGCCGTGAAGAACAGCGACAGGTCGCCGGAGGCGGCGGCCGCCAGCGGGCAGTGCGTCGCGATGCCGCCGGGGGAGTCCGCCACGTGCACCACCGCCGCGGGGGCGTCCTTGGGGCCGAATGCCCCGTACCTGAGGCGGAAGTCCAGCGGGACGCCGGCCACGATCACGAGGTCCGCTTCGGCGAACGCGACCGAGCGTGCCCGGGTGACCAGCAGCGAGTGCCCGCCCGGTAGTATGCCGCGTCCCTGGCCGTTGGTGATCACTGGCAGGTGCAGTGTCTCCGCGCAGAGCCTGGCCGCGACGTCGGCGCCGCCGAGCCAGACGTCCGAGCCGAGCACGAGCACGGGGCGGTGCGCCGCCGCGAGCAGCTCGGCGATCCGGCCCACGTCCCCTGCGCCGGGCTGCGCCGGCGCGAACAGGGCACCGTCGGGGAAGTCCACGGTTGCCTCCCCGTAGATGGCCTCAAGCGGGAAGTCAACGAACACTGGTCCTCGGTGCGGGGTCGTCGCCAGGCGGAACGCCTCGTCCACCGAGGCGGCGACGCCGGCGACGGCGTGCTCGGTCCACGCGCGCTTGGTGACCGGGGCGAGCAGCGGCACGTGGTCCAGCTCCTGAAGGGCGCCCTTGCCCCACAGGTAGTCCGGGGCGCGGCCGCCAAGCACGACTACCGGGGCGCCGTTGAACCACGCGGAGGTCACGGCGCTCACGCTGTTCGTAACGCCTGGGCCGGCCGTGACCACGGCGAGGCCGGGGGTTCTGGTGAGGCGCGCGATTCCCTCGGCGGCGAAGACGGCGGTCTGCTCGTGCCGCACGTCCACCAGGCGCAGCGGCGGGTCGGCCTTGACCGCGCCGTCGTAGAGCGGGAACACGTGCCCGCCGGAGAGGGTGAACATGGTCGTCACGCCGTACCGCTGCGCGACCGCGACGGAATGGGCGCCCGCGTGTCCGGAAAGAGAGCTCACGGGGCCGACGTTACCCGTGAGCTAAGAATTTGTGGAGAGGCGACCAGAGACAGCCGAACCCGTTCGGGATCAAAGTCTTTTAAACCATGATCCCGAACGGGTGCGTGGCTTCGCCTATCCCTCCAGGCCCGCTCCCACGCCGGCCGGCGTTGGGGCAGGGGCCTGTTCCGGGTCCGCGGTGTACTGGTGCGGGAGGGTCTCGTCGGTGCCTTCCGGCACCCTGGTGGCCTTGAGGATGAGCGTCAGAATGACCGCGATCACGACGTTGATGATGATCGCGGTGATGCCGATGTAGATGCTGTGCCCGAACACGATGTCCGACGACCCCGCCCAGTGCGAGGTGGTCGCGTTCTTGACGTTGTACGCGGCGAGCGTGCCGTAGATCATGCCTGCCGCCCAGCCGGTGAGCAGCGCCCAGCGGTGGAACCACCGCGTGTACAGGCCGCCGACCAGCATCGGGAAGATCTGCAGGATCCAGACGCCGCCGAGCAGCTGGAGGTTGATGGAGAACGTGTGCGGCAGTTCGACCGCGAACACCAGCGCGCCGAACTTGACCACCAGCGACGCCCACTGCGACATCTTGGTCTCAAGCGACGGGCTCGCGTCCGGTTTGAAGAACTCCTTGAAGATGTTGCGGGTGAACAGGTTCGCGGCGCCGATCGCCATGATCGCGGCGGGCACCAGGGCGCCGATGATAATGCCGGCGAAGGCGATGCC
>JAWWPV010001129.1:0-3203 GCA_033854775.1 Trebonia sp. | reverse complement strand
AGCTGGTGAAGTTACCCGACGTGGCCAGGGCCGTGTGCGCGATGACCCCGGTGATCGACAGGATCTTGGGCAGCGGCTGCGTGCACGGGGTCGCGACACCGGTCGGGCAGGAGTTGGTAGTCACCTCCACGTACCGGTAGCCCTTCCAGCCGTACTGCGGCTCGAACGTGACCGGGCCGCTTCCCGTGAAGGTGTAGCTGTCCACCTGCCCGGCCTGGCCGTTGCCCTCGGCCTGGACGGTCCCGTCCGAGTTGAGCTGCTCGGAGTAGGCGATGGCGACCGAGGTGCCCGGAACGCCCTGCATGGTGAGGCGCGTCCAGCCCGACGTGGTGATCCCGAAGTCGTAGACGTTCGTGTCCGCGATCGGCTGGGTGACCTTGACCGGCTTGACCGTCCCGGTCTCCTGGACCGGCGGGATCGTCTGCGCCTGAAGTACTCCGGCGGGCGCTGGCAGCGCCGCGGCATTGACCCAGCCGGCGTCGTTGCTGCTCTGCGTCCACCCGGGCTTTGCCTGGTACGCGTCGTACTCTTCTGCCGCTGGTGAGTTGAAGCTCGTGGGTCCGGTCGCGACCTGCCACGTGGGGTCGCTCACCACCTGCGCGGAGGTGCCGTTGCCGTACTGTACGTCGAGTTCGAGCTTGAGCTTGGGCTTGGCCGGCTGCCACGCCTCGCCGCTGGTCGGGTAGTCGTCCGCCCCGCCGGCGTAGAACCCGTTGCCGAGGCTCACGGCGATCTGATTGGACGCGGAGTGCAGCAGCTGCGTGACATCGAAGGTCGTGTAGTCGACGCTCTTGTTGTAGGAGGTAAACGCGGTGTCGAGCTTGTCGTTGCTGACCGGCCGCCCGTTGAGGTACAGGTACGGGTAGCTGAGGCCCGAGACGTACAGGCGCGCTCCGGTGATGGCCTGGTTCCCCAGCGCGAAGTTCTTGCGCAGCAGCAGCTCACTGCCCACGCTGACGCTGGTGCCCCACGGGCCGCTGCCGTAGGGACCGACGTTCAGCGCCGGAACCCAGGCGGAGTCGTCGAAGCCGGGGTTCTGCCAGCCTTGCGGGTCTTGCTGCGACGCCTTCCAGGTGTTGTCGGTCACCAGGTCGGTTGTCGTCCCGTCGGTGTATTGAAGGCCGAGACTGCCGATCCAGCTCCCCGGGCCGCCCGCGTTGGTTGCCGCGACGGCGATGGTGTTTGCGCCGGGGTGGAGCTCCCTGGTGATATCCAGCTGCTGTGCTTGCGTCCACGAGCTTGTCTGGCCGCTTGACCGCCCGACCTCCTGCCCGTTGACGTACACCAGCCACTGGTCGTCGGCGGTGATCAGGAAATTCGCCTGGGCGAGAGCCTGATTCGCCGGAAGATCGACCTCGCGCAGGAAATAGCGGGTCGCGACGGGCGCGCCCTGGGCGGGGCTGCCCTCCGGGTACCAAATCCAGTTGGCGCCGTTCAGCGACAAGGGATGCGGGTCTCCGATCCAGCTGCCCTGGAACTGACTCGGGTTAAGGAACGCGGTCTCGAACCAGGCGGGCTTGCTCCAGCCAGAACTGTTGCCGGCGTTGTCCCATACCTGGACCTGCCAGTAGTAGCGGGTCTTGGACGCAAGCGCCGGACCGCCGTAGGGGACGTTGAATGACTGCGCGGAGTTCACGGTGCGCGAGTCCCATGCCAGGTCTCGGCCGCTGACCAGGTTGTTCTCGTCCGTTGCGACGCGAATCTCGTACTTGCGCTGCGAGACCCCGCGCGCCGCCGAGTTGATAACCCAGCCAAGCAGCGGCTGACTTGTGTCGACCCCGAGCGGGTCGGTCATGTTCCCGGTGGTGAGCGAGCTGACCACTGGAGGGGATGACTGCGCGCCGAATGCGGAGGTGCCGGTGAACGTCAGGCCCAAAAGGGCCAGGGTCAGGGGAAGCACGACTGCGGCGACGGCCCGCGAGCGTCGTGTCAGCAGCCCGCTGGCGGGGCCGGATCGATGCCGTGAAGGTGCCCTGCGGCGCAGTCTCTCCCTCATCCTCTTCCTCATCCTGTAGCTCCTACCTCGGATAGGGTGACGCGCGCCTTGCGTTTGCTACCGGTGGCGCCACGATGCGTCCCGTAATTGAAACGGTCCAATGCATCAGCTATACGGCCGTTGCGCACACTGATCAACAATTGCGTCCGGATCCGGCCAAGCCAGGGCGGCCGCTGCGCCAGACGCCGGCAGGACGCGCAACGGCGCAGTTCAACGTCGGCCGTCCGGAGGGCACGGTCACCGGGCACCACCCTGGTCAGCACTTCGGTCCCTGCTCGCGGGGAGCAGGGACCGAAGTGATCGCCCGGTATCAGCTGCCGATGGTCGGCGTACCTGACCCGGTCGCCATCGCGAAGACGTGCAGCGCGGTGATCCCGTTGCCGGCGCCTGCGCTCACCGTCGGCAGCGTGACCGAGGCCACGGTCTTGCCTGCCTGCAGCGGCACCGAGGCGAAGTAGATGCTCACCGGGTGCGCGGTCTGCGTGGTGCTGGTGAAGTTCCAGCTCGTTGTGGTGGTGGCGATCTCGTCGCCGGCCACCGGCGCGTTGTTGTACCAGTCCGACATGACCAGGCTGTAGGACTGGGTGGTGCCGTCGGTGTAGGTGATCGTCCCGGTCCCGCTGGCCGCCCCGAACGCGCCGGCGCCGAGGAAGCCCAGGTCGGTCCCTGACCCGGTCAGGTCGATCTTCTGCCCGTCGGCGACTACGTTGTTGGCCGTGCCGACGGCGGTGGGCCAGGTGAACTTGGTCCCGCCGAACGTGGCCTGGCCGCCCGCGGTGAGCGGGGTCGGCGTGCCCGCCGCCAGGGCCTGGG
This sequence comes from Trebonia sp., assembly GCA_033854775.1. Classification (GTDB taxonomy): domain Bacteria; phylum Actinomycetota; class Actinomycetes; order Streptosporangiales; family Streptosporangiaceae; genus Trebonia. Next base: position 394 of record JAWWPV010001129.1, on the reverse strand, counting down.
CGGAGAAGCTCTCCCCGGTGCCGTCGAAATTGCCAGGTGCGGGATCGGAGTTGTCGGTGACCCCGACGTTGTCGTAGGCGGCGGCGAGCGAGGAGTAGGGCGTTCCGGTTGTCGGCGTTCCGGTTCCGATGGCCATCGAGAAGATGTGCATGGCCGTGGTCCCGCCCGCGTTGCTGAGGACGGGCAGCGTGACCGACGACACGTGCTTGCCCGGCCGCAGTGGCACCGAACCGAAGTAGATGCTCACCGGGTGCGGGGCGGTGGAACTGTTCTGGGAATTCCAGCTAGAGGTCGTGGTCAGGATCTGGTTGCCGACCGCGGGGCTGTTGGCGTACCAGTCCGCCAGGTTGAGGTTGAACGACTGGCTGCTGCCGTCGGTGTAGTGCACGGCGAC
>JAWWPV010001128.1:0-3829 GCA_033854775.1 Trebonia sp. | reverse complement strand
ACCTCGGCGTTTCACTTCTTCGACCAACCCGCCGCGCTGCGTGAGTTCCACCGGGTGTTGGCTCCCGGCGGACTTGCGGCGGTTGCGACCTTGAGTCCACGGCAGCCCCTTCCCCTCCATCGACTGTCCGCCAATCGGCTCAACCCGGCACACAACCCATCGCCCACAGAGATGCGGGCCCTTTTCGAAGGCGCCGGCTTTGGCGTCAGCGATCAACACCGCGTCCGCCGTCCTGCTTGGACGCGGCTGTTGTCGGACCTGGTCACCGTCGGCGTCAAGCCCTGACTGGGTACACCTAGCGCTCCGCTACTGCGCGCCAAGCCGATCAGCGGCCGGTTTGCGCACCGACTTCTACGGGTACGCAGCACCATGTTTGGTTTGGGGGGCGGCACTCGACCGTGCGCATGCACTCACAGCCGCGCGCACCATCAGCACTATCGGGCAGGCACGGACTGCGCGTCGTGTGACTGTGGCAGGTACCACGCCGGGCGCACTCAGTTGATCACGATTGACGGCCGCCAGCCGGAAACGACCGCAGCTTGGGTTACGGCAGCCCGCTGAACAACGGACTCAAGACGATCTGCAGAGGGTCCGGCGGGGGCGGTGGAACGGGCGGATCGGGCGGCGCCCCGGGTGGCACGGCGATTGGTGTCGGGGGCACCGCAAGTGGTGCCGCGGGCGGCGCAGCAATAGGTGCCGGCTGGCCCATGGCCGGCACGGTCAGAGGTGCCGGGGCCGCCGCAACAATGGGTGCCGGCGCAACAATCGGTGCCGACGGGACCGCGGCCGGCACGGCCAGGGGCGCCGCCGGCGCGACAATGGGTGCGGGCGAAACAATGGGTGCCGACGGGACCGCGGCCGGCACGGCCAGAGGCGCCGCGGTCGGCGCGGCCGCGGAAACATTGGCGAACGGCGAAGCAGGAACTGTCTGTTGATGAACCGGGGCGTCAACGTGTTCGGGCGTCACGGCGGCAAGGTGCTCAGCGGGTGGTGCGAGGGTTTCCTGCGGAGCCGGTTGCGCGGGCGGCGCCTCGGCGACCATCGCCGGGACCTGCGCAGCGGGCGGTGCCGAGACCGGCGCCGGCACGGCGTGCACACTGGTTGACGTCATTGGAGCGGCCGCCGCCGGGGAGCTTGCGGCCTCCATGTATACCCCGCCGCCATTAAGCGCCGAACCCGCAGCGAGCGATAGAGCCGCCCCGACAGCCGCGACAGCGGCGGCCGAGACGGCCACCTTCTTAACATCCCTTGGCAGCCTGGACCGGTCGGGGCGCGGCGTGTCACTGCGCGGTGCATCGGCCACCGGCGAGGCATCGGTAGGCGCGGCCGCGAGGGCCACCGGCGAGGCAACGGTAGGCGCCGCCGCGAGAGCCACCGGCGAGGCAACGGTAGGCGCGGCCGGGACGGCCACCTTCTTCGCCTCCCGTAGCCGCCTGGACCGGTCAGGCCGCGGCGTGTCCTGGCGCGAGGACCGCGAGGACACGGCAGCGCCGGGCCAGACCGTCGCCAGCGCCGCCCCGCGTGCAAGGGCCAATTGGGAGTCGACCGAGGCGAACACGGGTATCGGCAGAGCGTCGTCGATCGGACCCGTGACCGCGTCCAGCTCGTCCTGGGAGCCGACAAGGTGCAGGCATTCCGGTAACCAGCCGTCCTTGTTGAAAATCGTGGTCAGCCAGTCGACGAGGTCCGCCGTGTGCTCACGGGTGTTGGTGACGGCGGTGCGCACCGAGCCGGCGCCGGTCGCGACGACCATGACGGTCGCCGTGCCGGGCTCGAGAATGCACAGTGCGGTCTTGGCGTGCTCGCTGGCCCGCCCGGCCTCAACCGCCCACGATCGCGCGGCCTGACTCAGCGGGATCGGGTGAACGTTCTCGGACCCCGAGTCCGCCAATGACTTCAGCAGGGCTGTGGCGTCCGGCTCGACGTCCTCGCTCCACGTCACCCGGACGGAGCCGACCTTGTGTCCGCTGGCCGTCGCGATCGCCTGCGCGCCGCGGGCGGCCGCTGAGTGCTGGGGCTTGTCACCTGCTTCGGCGTCGCACTGGACATCGAACGCATCGTGATCGAGGGTGACGGCGTCAGGGCCTTGTCCGTCGAGAAGCACCCACCCGACACCGGTGGACGTGATCGACAGTCCCAGCACTGATTGCAACTTTGGCCCCACTCTCGTCGCCACACCGACGTCGCGGCCGCGGCTTAGCGCGCACCCGAAGCGAGCATAGTTTGCTCCCCCTGAGACGTCATCTCCTATGGAGAAGAAGCGCAATACCAGTGTTGTGACGTCTATCGAGAGGCCGACCAGCGCTGTTACTGGTCACAGCGGCGCAAAATATTGACGGCCACGAAGGGAAAGTCGCCCTGTGCAGCCGCCGCGGTACCCGTTGCTCGTTTCGTGCGGCAGCGTTAACCGTCCCGACGTGCGGTGTATGACTTTCGTTTACTGCCTCGTAATACAGGGGTCCACTATCGTTTAGTCGGGCACGGCTTGCCACTCCTCCACCGCACCACCGACGAAAGTCGCTGCCGCCCTTTCATATAGCTGCCGCCCTTTTACCTAGGAGCCTTCGCCGTGGACATGAGACTTGAGGTCGTGGTGCTGCCGGTTTCCGACGTCGACCGGGCCAAGGACTTCTACTTGAGGTTGGGGTGGCGGCTGGATGCCGATTTCGTCGATGGTGACGACTTCCGGGTGGTGCAGCTGACCCCGCCTGGCTCACCCTGCTCGATAATCTTCGGCACTGGAATCACCACGGCAGCACCGGGCTCGGCGGACGGCTTGTACGTCGTCGTAGCCGACATTGAGGCTGCCCGGGCCGAGCTCATCGGCCATGGCGCGCAGGTCAGCGATGTTTTCCACGATGCAGGGGGCGTGTTCCACCACGCGGGGACGACGTCGCGCGTGCCCGGCCCGGACCCGCAGCGCCGCAGCTATGCGTCATTCGCGTCGTTTCGTGATCCCGATGGCAACGGCTGGATGCTTCAGGAAATAAGCACCCGCCTTCCTGGCCGCTGACATCTGCGGGTCGCCCGGGCGATCTACCAACTGCGATCTACCAACTGCGATCTACCGACTGCGACTCAACGAGCCTAAACAGATCAAGAAGAAATCATCGAAAACCCCAATCACGGTCAATCTTCCCATTCAAGCCAACCGCGGCTTTCGAAACGCTGATCGCGACCATCGGTGAACGCCGTCTGGAACTCGGGAACCGTGAAAGCCGTGCATGTCCAGAAGGCGCCGCCGCGGGATATCGGGCTCCGGTAATGGCCGCTCGTGCAGAATTGGTTTGCCGTTGTCCACCAACCCGTGAGTTCACAGCAAGAATCGTGATAGCTGAGGCTGGACTATGGGACGATAAGTGTCGATAATCAGACCGACGAGGTCCCGTGCTGGTGGGAGGAGCTCCAAATTAGGATGCATCTGCAGCTCGCAGCGGGTGTCTGCGTGCTTTTCACCGGCCTGCTCTTGGGAGGTGCCAGCGGAGCGATCGCCACGGCCGATCCCGATGCCGGCAATTCTGCCGCCAAGAGCCAGGGTGCTGCCGGGCCGAGTCAGGGCGCCAATCCGGCGAACGGCTCGATCGGGACCGTGGCTAACAGCCTGCGCAAGACGCTGCAACAGACCGTTGTCGGGGTAACCCACACGCTTGGTTCGCTCGCGAAACCACCCGTAACCGCGAAAGCACCGGACATAGACTCCACAGCCGCGGGCACCGACTCCAGCACGAATGAGCAGGGCACCACGCCAGCCGTTGCCGGCTCGGTCGGATCGAATCCGGATAACGTCGCGCCGGCAACGGATGAGGTCACGCCGGCTGCCGATCCGGTC
>JAWWPV010001127.1:0-7359 GCA_033854775.1 Trebonia sp. | reverse complement strand
GACGCATTCTCTGAGCGGGAACTGGTCGACACCCTGTCGCTAATGCTGGTCGCCGGGCACGAGACCACGGCCAACCTGCTGGACCAGGCGCTGGCAGCGATGCTGGCCAATCCCGGCCAGCTCAGCCTGGTCCGCGACGGGGAGCGATCCTGGAGCGATGTGATCGAGGAGACGCTGCGGTGGCAGGCGCCAATCCCGTACATACCACTGCGATATGCGGTCGAGGACATCGAACTTGAGGGAATCACCATCCCTCAGGGTGACGCAATTCTCGCCTGCTACGCCGCCGCCGGCCGGGACAAGGATCAGTACGGTGCCAGTGCTGACTACTTCGACATTACCCGGCCCGACAAGCAGCACCTTTCGTTCGGCTACGGCGTCCACCGTTGTCTCGGCGCGCCGTTGGCCCGGCTGGAGGCGGAGATAGCTTTGCCGGCAATCTTCGCCCGATTCCCGGACCTTGCCCTGGGCGTCGCACCATCCGAACTTGCGCCGCTCCGCTCCTTCCTCGCCAACGGGCACATCAGACTCCCGGTCATCCGCTATCCCCGTCAGCGGTTCTGACCGGCAAGGCTCCCGGAGGTTATCTGTGAAGACTTTGGACGGCATTCCATTGTCAGTGCTGGATCTGTGTCCCTCGGTGAGCGGGGCGGATGTGCGGATGTCCCTGCGAAGCACACTCGGCACGGCCCGGCACGTCGAGCAGCTCGGCTATACACGCTACTGGCTGGCCGAACACCATGGCGCCGAGATGTTCCTCAGTTCAGCCACCGCCCTGCTGGTCGAGGCGGTGGCTGCTGCCACCGCGACCATCCGGGTCGGTTCAGGGGGCATCATGCTGCCCAACCATGCCCCGCTGGTTGTGGCCGAGAACTTCGGCACCCTCGAATCTCTGCATCCGGGCCGGATCGACCTCGGGGTGGGGCGGGGTGTCGGCGGGTTCGATGCGGTCAAGGCCCTCCTGCGCGGTGACCGGGAGGATCAGCCCGAGGACCTGGGACGCCAGGTCACGGAGCTGCTGGGGTACTTCGAGCCCGATGCTGGGCGTGAGCGTGAGGTGCGGGTGGGCCTGGCCGAGGGCAACCGGCCGCCGGTGTGGATCCTCGGCGCAGGTGCCAATGGTGCGCGGCTGGCCGGAGAAATGGGGTTTCCCTTCGCCTACGCGTACCACTTCAACACCGGCGACCTCACTCCGGCGATGAGTACCTACCGCAAGTCGTTCCGTCCCCGCGGTCAGCTGGACAAGCCGTACGCGATGGTGTGCGCGGCGGTGATCTGCGCGGACACCGACGAACGTGCGCAGTGGATCGCTGGTCCGAACGCCCGTGTCCGCTACAAGCTTGCGAAGAAGCAGGGCGGCGTCCCGGTGCCGACTCCGCAGGAGGCCGCTTCCCTCACCTACACGCCGGAAGAACAGGGCGTCATGGAGGCGGCCACGGCCGGGAACATTGCCGGATCTCCCGAGACGGTCCAGGCTGCGCTGGACCGCCTGCTGGTGGACAGCGAGGCGGACGAACTGATGGTCACCACGATCGTGCACGACAGCGCGGATCGCCTGCGCTCATTCGAACTGCTGGCCAGGCTCGCGGGGCTGCCGGCTCCGAGCACCGCTCGCTGACCCGCGGCGAGCCATGCCGCGTGCTGGCAGATCAGTCTGCCCAGCACCTGCCGCAGCGCAGGAGGTTGGTCATCGACGCGGCGCTGCTCGTGGTGGGCTCGGTGCTGGCGGCGTCCGCGCAGGATCCGGCTATGTTCATCGCCGGCCGCGTGATCCAGGGCCTGTGTACTAGCCTGCTGCTGATCGCCGCCGCCCCGCCCCTGGCGATCGGGTACCCGCCGGCCAAGCTCCGTGACACAGCCGGCCGTCGGCTGCGCGGCCGCCTTCTTGGGCGCGTCCGAGCTGACCAGCAATCGCTTCCTGGACGCCGTGACGCTCGCGCCGCTCCTGGGCGGCCTGGCGACGATCGACGCGCTGGTCGTCTGCCAGTACCGCGCCCCGCAGGTGCCGTCCCATTCTCAAGCCGACACGCCGTGATGAACCCACATGACGCGCCCTAGGACTCAGTGGCTGGCGAACGACTGGAGGTAGGCAGCATTGGGCGTGCCCACGCCGGTAGTGTCGTCGTAGCCGGGCGTGGTGGTGAGCAGGTCGTCGGCCCCGTCGGTCCGCAGGGTCGTGACGGTCCCGTCGGTGTCGTCGGCGCTGTTGACGAAGTCGGTGCGAACCTGGGCGGCCGGCTGGCCGTTGCCGAGCGGGTTGCCGTTCGGGTCGTGGAAGTCGCTGGTGCCGAACTTGGCGTAGATCTCCGGGTTGGCGAAGCCGAGCGGGTGGCCGGCCAGCTGCTGGGCGATCGCCTGCAGGCCGGCGACCAGCGGCGTCGCGAGCGAGGTGCCCCCGGTCCGGTTCTGCAGGTACTCGACGGTGCCGTCGGGGAACTGCTGGGTGTAGCCGATCAGCATGCCCGTCGTCGGGTCGGCGTCCGCAGAGATATCCGGGGTGACGCGCCTGGGCGACGTCACGCCAGCGGGCGTGGAGATGCTCGCCGGAACGACGCCCGCCTGGTAAGCGGGCTGCGCGACGTGCTTGATCGCCCCGCCACCGGTGCCGGAGCCGAGGGCACCCGGCAGGGTGCCCCAGGAGGTGCCGTCCGCGGACAGCGTCGCGGTGTGCGTCCCCCAGCCGGTCTCGAACAGGTAGGTGTTGTTGGCGCCGACCGCCAGCGAGGTGCCGCCCACCACCGTCACGAACGGATCGAAGTCGGGGAAGTCCTTGTGGCCGCCGTCCGTGCCGTTCAGGTCGGAGCCGTCGCCCGAGGCGAAGAACAGGCCGATTCCCTCGGCCGCGGCCTCCTGGAAGACCTGGTCGAAGGTCGCCCGCTGGGCGGTCGTGACCCGGTCGATGAAGCCGATCGAGCCGGAGAGGATGTCGGCAAGGTGGTTGTCGATGATGTCGGCGATGCCGTCAAACATGTCGTCGTTGTCGCACGAGGCCGCGCTCACGGCGACGACGTCCCCGGCGGGCGCGATCGCGTGCACTGCCTCGACGTCAAGGGGCTGCTCCTGGAACCAGCTGGCGGATGCCTGGCAGCTCGTCAGGTCCGAGTAGGTGGTCGGGGTGACCTGGGTGAGCTGGCCCGGCGTCCAGGGAACGCCCTCGTTGTTCGCGTACTGCTGGGTGTCGGCCACGAGGGTCGGGGAGTCGTAGGCGTCGATGACGGCGACCTTGACCCCGGCCCCGGTCTCCCCGGGCGTCGCCCCGTAGGCCGCACGGAACTGCGTGCCCGTATAGCCCTGGACCGCGAACGCCTGCTGGCTGCCGAACGCGGAGGGCAGCTTGGTGTCCACGTTCTGCCCGTAGAAGGTGGAGAAGGGACCGGAGTTGTTGAAGACCGGTGCTGGCGACGCGTTCGTCGGGTTTACCGTGCCCGACGGGGAGAAGCCGTCCTCGCTCGCCCCGGTGCTGTTCATTGGCGCGTCGGCCATGGTCGCCGCCGAGTCGCTGGCGGCGGGGGCGCCGGTGTCCAGCTGCGAGACGGCGCGGTCGCCGGCGTTGTCCAGTCCTGTCACGGCCAGTACCCCGCTGCCCAGCGATGCCGGGACCGATACGGGCGAGACCGGCGTGCGGTAGTCCTGCCCGTCCAGCGTGACGTTGTCGAGTTGCGTCCCGAACGTCGTCTGCATAGCCGCGGCGTCACCCTTGACCTCAAGGTAGTGCTCTGTCGAGGCGGTCACCTGCAGCCCCGCCGAGGTCAGCCAGTCCGACACCGCCGAGACCTGGTCGGGGTCGGGCCCGAACCTGGCCTGTACCTCAGCGGGCGTCAGGTACTGCCCGTAGCTGGCCGAAGTCGGCTCCGAAACCGAGGTGGCGTACGCCGCCAGGCCGGCCGCGTCACGGCTGGCCAGGTAGACCCGGGCGTTCAGGACCTGCGCCGTCGGCACGGCGCCCTGCACGGTAGCGGAGCTCACCCATGACGGCTCGGCACCCGCGACAATAGCGCGCTGCGTTGCGTCCGCATGCGCCGTCGGCGCGACCGCCGCACCTGTCCCCAGCACTCCAGCCAGCAGCGCCGCCGCGACAACTGATCGGCTCGCTCTCTGTCGATGTGACATCGTCTTCCTTCACTCGTCGGCTCCCGCGGGTTGTGACCCGCATCGTGGAGGCTGTCGATCGGACACGCGGCTTCGCCAGGGTTTCCGCGCCTTACACCGGGAGCTTCCGCGCCTTACAGGGGTGCGGGGAACTTCCGGGTCAACTCACCGGGAATACGAATGCCGCTCCTACTTCACCATCGAATCCGCGAGCCCGTCTCGGTCGCGACGAAGACCCCGCCGGCGTCCTGGTACAGGTGGCCTAGATGAGCGTTCGCAAGAGAAATGGACCCTTCCGGCTTTGAATTCGAACACAATCGTCTCCTAGTACGCATCGTGCGCCGGAAACAGATTGCGTTATTACGCCATTGTGACGTTGATTACCTTCCGTTGACTGCTGTTAAAACACCGTGTCCACACTGGCCTGCGCATTAGCCGAACAGGCCAGCATCCGGCCAGAGAGGAACTGAGCCAATTGAGCGGCAGTGTATAGGGGCGCGCCGTGATGCTCGGCCCGGCCCGGCTCATCTTCCCGTGAATTGTCTCGCTCAGCTGACCTTGACCTGCAGGCGATTGAACCCGCGCAGGACATTGTGCAGTGCGCGCTCCTCGTCGACGACCTCGAAACGCCGAACCCGGCCGGCCAGTGCGGTACAGAGCGCCCGCATCTCAATCCGCGCGAGATGCATACCGACGCAGGCGTGCGGACCGGCTCCGAAACTGATCTGGTCGTTCGCGCCGCGGCGGACGTCGAAGCGGTCGGGGTCGGCGTACTTGCGCTCGTCCCGGTTGGCCGACCCGTAGAACACGATGGCCCGGGAGCCGGCGGGCATCAGCACTCCGTCCATGTCCACGTCATGCTCGACGTACCGGGAGAAGGCGCCCTGGATCGGGGACTCGTATCGCAGCACCTCGTTGATGGCCCCGCGGATCAGCGCCGGGTCCTCGCGGACCAGGTCCCACTGGTCGGGATGCTGGGCGAACAGCCACACGGCGTTGCTGATGGCGAAGATGGTCGTGTCGAGACTCGGGCCCATGTAGTCCACCATCAAGGCCGGGCACGCCTCAGCTGGAACCTCACCCCTGTCGACAGCGTCGAGGATGCCCTCGGCCCAGCTGCCCGGCTTCAGCTTCCCGCGGACTGCTTCGTTCGTCGCGTATTCCATCATCTCGTTAAGTACCGGAAACGACTGTACGGTGCGGTCGTTCATTGGCCCGATGCAGTTGAACAGCGCCTTGGCCCAGACCAGCATCCGCTCCCGGCCCTTTTCCGGCAGCCCGATCGCGTTCGAAACGATCGAGACCGGAATGTGCTGTGCCAATTCGGACACCGCATCAAAAGTGCCCTTCGCCATCACGCTCTCCACCACGCTGTCGGCCAGGGCGGTGAATTCGTCCAGCAGCGGGCGTACTGCCTTGGGGGTCAGCGGGCGGCCGATCACCCCGCGCAGCGTGTCGTGCTCCTCACTGTCGCTGCACAGCGTGTTGCCGATCAGCACCTGATTCATGGCGTCGTTCATCATCACGCCGCGACCGGAAGGGAAGGACTCCGGGTCCTCCAGCGCCCGCCGAGCCGAGCTGTAGCGGGCCAGCGCGAACATCCCGTACTTGTTGAGCCACACCGCGGGCCCGGCATCGCGCAGTTCACGGTAGCCGTCCCAGGGCCTGAGCAAGGCTTCATCGGTATACGGATCGTAGTCCGACTGGGGAGCGGCTATTTCCAGGTCGTTGATAGTCAGTCTGAAACACCCCTTAGCGTTGCTTTCTGATATTCCGGCTGTGCTTCCGGCTAGAGGCCCGATGCAGCCGCTTGGCGTTCTATCCCTCAGGCCAGAACTTTATGCAGTAGTTATTGGCACATGATTGACAGGCGATATATGCCGTTCTAGCGCCAGTCCACCGCTGGCGCGGGGCCGTCCACGGCGACGCCGTAGGAGGTGCCCTTCAGTGATTCCATCTCGGTGAGTCGTGCGGTCAGTGCCTCGTGGATGTAGTCGTAGGCATCGGAGCCGAGGGCAAGACGGGTAGGCGCCGGGCTGATCTCGGCCACTGCGATAATCGCGGCGGCGACCTTGCGCAGATCGGATCGGGCCGCCGCGTTGATCGCGCCGGGCGTGCTGGCGAACTGCCGCAGGTGGCCGACCGGCCCGGTCTCGTACTCTGGCATGGCGGCGGCGAACCGCTGGTTGCTGGCGAACCTGGTCGGCACATTGCCCGGCTCGATCAGGGTGACGTCGATGCCGAACTCGGCGACTTCGGCCTTCAGGCCCTCCATGAACCCCTCGACCCCCCACTTGGCCGCGCCGTAAGGCGTCGTGCCGGGTCCGCTGATCTGGCCGCCCATGCTGGACAGCTGCAGGAACCGGCCGCCCCGCTGTGCCCGCAGGTATGGCAGTATCGCGCGGGCCAGCTGGATGGGCCCGGTGAGGTTGGTGGCCAGCGCATGGTGCAGCTGCTGGTCGTCGAGTTCCTCGGCCGCACCCATGAGGAAGTAGCCGGCGTTGGAGAAGGTCACGTCGATGCGGCCGAGACTGGTGAAGGCGCGCCGTACGACGTCGCGGATCTGGCCAGTGTCGGTCACGTCGAGCTCGGCCGTCCACACCTTGTCGCCGAAGCGGTCCCGCAGCCCGGCCAGGGTCTCCGGCCGACGCGCGGTTGCCGCGACGGTATGGCCCGCTTCGAGCAGCTGCTCGGCGACCGCACGGCCCATGCCCGAGCTGGTGCCGGTGATGAACCAGGTCTTCAACATCTGGTGCCCTCTTCTCCTGGACTGACTAGTCAGTCCGAAGGTATCACTGTCAGCGGAGTAGCCGAGTGTCCTACCCACCATCACGGTTCAGCGGCTCACCGCGGCCAAGATGATGGCGCAGGGGCCGTGCCCGCTCGCCTAGCATGTGCTCGTGCCACGCGACCCGGCCGACACGAAAGAGCGAATCCTGCGCGCAGCCGCCGCAGAGTTCGCCGAGCGCGGTATCGCCGGCGCCCGGGTCGACCGGATCGTGGAAGCCGCGGGCACGGGCAAGGGGCTCGTCTACAACTACTTCGGCAGCAAGGAAAAGCTCTTCGACGCCGTCCACAACGCACTGACCGACGAAACGATGGAGAACGTGCCGTTCGACGCCGCCAGCCTGAGCGCATACGCCGGTGCGCTTTACGATCACAACCAGGAAAATCCCGCGGCAGTCCGGCTCACCTACTGGTTCCGGCTCGAACGCGGCGACGCCCAACTGCCCGAATCCGCCGTCGCCTCGCGGGCCCGGAAGGTCGCCG